>JAQUNG010000081.1 GCA_028717725.1 bacterium
CCTCTCATCGCAAACGACTTTGCCCTTCTGGCCACTTCTGTCCCTATCCTTCCAAGCCCTACAATCCCAAGTGTTTTCTGCGAAAGCTCGATACCTTTGAATTTTTTCCTGTCCCATTTTCCCTCAAGCATACTTTTATGGGCCTGCGGAATATTCCTGGCGAGAGAAAGAATAAGAGCCATAGTGTGTTCAGCCGTGGAAAGAGTATTCCCCCCGGGGGTATTCATAACGACAATACCTTTTTTAGTAGCCGCTTCCACGTCGACATTATCCACGCCGACTCCGGCTCTCCCTATGACTTTAAGGCCTTTTGAATTGTTTATAACCTCTTCGGTCACTTTGGAACCGCTCCTCACGATAAGCGCGTCATAACCCTTCTTTACTTCTTCTTTTAACTGTGAGGGTTCTATCTCGGTCACCTCAAACTTATTCTTTTTAAGTAACTCCAATCCGTTTTTGGAAAGGGGGTCGCTTACAAGCACTTTCATGGTTATTTAACTCCTCTCTTTATCAATTCCGCAACCGCGGATTTGGTCGCTGCGCCGTGTTCAAACTTATATCCGAGTTCCGCGAACACCATTTCAATAGCGGATGAGGCGACGACGGTGTCAAACTGGTTGGCGTAACCCATCTGGGCAACACGGAATATCCTGCCCTTCAGGTTATCCTGTCCGCCGGCCATCGTAACGCCATATTCATCTCTTATTTTTTTGACAAACGCCGCGCCGTCGACACTTTCGGGTATCCATACCGCCGTAACAGCGTTGGCGGGATTCTGGGAATACAATTTCAACCCTATCGCCCTGACCGCCTGTCTCATTGCGGAGGCATTATCCTCATGCCGTTTCCAGACTTTTTCTATAGTTTCCGTCTTTATCATATCCAATGATTTTTTCAATCCTATTATAAGGGTCACTGCCGGCGTATAGGCTGTGTCATTTTTATCAAGAGAAGCTTTCGCTTTTTTAAAATTGAAATAGAAACTCGGGTTTTTGGCTTCATCCACCAATTTCATCGCCTTTTCGCTGACCGAAGCGAAAGCCAGTCCCGGCGGAAGCATTAAAGCTTTCTGAGAACCGGAAATTGCAATATCGACATTCCAATTATCAGCCATAAACATATCCGCGCCGAGTCCGCTGATAGCGTCTACGACAAGGATGGCGTCCGTCCTGTTAACGATCTCTCCTATTTTCTTTATGTCCGCCAGGGTCCCTGTCGAAGTTTCCACAAGCGTTACATAAACGGCTTTGACATCCGCGTTTTTTTCAAGTTCTTTTTTTAGAATAGCCGGATCAACAGTCTTCCCCCATTCCACGTTGATATCTATGGACTGAACCTTGAAAGCCTTGCAGAGTTTACTCCACCTTTCGCCGAATTTGCCGCTGACCACCGATATGGCTTTGTCGCCGGGAGAAAGCACGCTCGAAACAGCGCCTTCCATCGCGCCTGTCCCCGAAGAAGCAAACACCAGAACAGGATTTTTGGTCTGAAAAACATATTTCAAACCTTCCTGAACTTCGGCAAAAATATTCTGAAACCTTTTTGTCCTGTGATGAAAAACGGGTTTGGCCATTTCCAGCAATGTTTCGGGCGGAACCTGAGAAGGTCCCGGAGCAAGTAAAAATTCTTTTTTCATAACGACCTGATTCTCCCTTTCTGCTTTTTTATTTTTCTTTACACGCGTATTTTAATACGTCTTCCATTTCTTCCACAGCAAAAAATTTCAGATCCCGTTTTATCTTGTTGGGAATATCTTTTAAATCTTTTTCGTTTTCCTTCGGCAATATTATCTTTTTCACTTTGGCCCTGTGTGCGGCAAGCACCTTCTCCTTTATCCCGCCTACCGGCAGAACTTTACCTCTCAAAGTTATCTCGCCCGTCATAGCTACATCGTCCATAACAGGCACCTGGGCGATAACGGAATAAAGGGCGGTAGCGATAGTAATACCCGCCGAAGGCCCGTCTTTGGGAATAGCCCCTTCCGGAACATGTATATGGATGTCCCTGTTTTTATGAAAATCCTTCGGTATAGTGAGTTTTTTAAGTCTTGTCCTCACATAACTCAACGCGGCTCTTGCCGATTCCTGCATCACATCGCCCAATTGCCCCGTTAACATCAGCTCTCCCTTACCCTGCATCAGAACAGCTTCAACTTTTATTATATCCCCCCCGGTCTGTGTCCACGCAAGACCTGTAGCGACTCCTACCTCGCTCTTATTTTCTTTCTTCTCATACAGAAATTTCAACGGGCCCAAAGCCCGCATAACTGTTTTCTTCGTGACTATTTTTCTCTTTTTCCGCCGGTCTCCCACATACTCTTTCGCCATTTTCCGGCATATCGAGGCAATCAGCCGCTCCAATTCTCTCACACCGGCTTCTCTCGTGTAGTTATTTATTATCGCCGTAATCGCTTCCTTCGAAAATACGATTTTTGCTTTCTCAAGGCCGTGTTCCTTCAACTGTTTCGGCACAAGAAACCGCTCGGCTATATGTTCCTTCTCCCATTGGGTGTATCCAGGAAGTTCTATCACTTCCATCCTGTCTTTAAGCGTGGGGTGTATCATATCCTGGATATTCGCGGTCGCAATGAACATTACCTGGGAAAGGTCAAAATCCACTTCCAGATAATGGTCATTGAAAGCGTTATTTTGTTCGGGATCAAGGACCTCCAGCAAAGCCGACGACGGGTCGCCGTGAAAATCCTTCGACAACTTATCTATTTCATCCAGTAAAAACAGGGGATTTTTGGTGCCGGACTTCTTCAAAGACTGGATTATCCTGCCGGGAAGGGCGCCTATATATGTCCTTCTGTGCCCCCGTATTTCAGCCTCATCTCTGACCCCTCCCAGAGATATCCTTACGAATTTTTTTCCCAAAGTGCGGGCAATTGATTTGGCAAGGGACGTTTTGCCGACGCCGGGCGGACCCGAAAAACACAATATCTGCCCTTTATTGCCGCCGGTCAACTTTTTTACCGCCAGATACTCCAGAATCCTCTCTTTGGGTTTTTTAAGGCCGTAATGATCTTCTTCAAGGATTTTTTCCGCGTTTTCAAGGTTCAAATTATCTTTGGTGGTCTTTGACCAGGGCAACTCCACAAGCCAGTCCAGATAATTTCTTATAACGGTAGCTTCGGGAGAAACCGGCATTGTTTTTTCAAGTTTCGCCATTTCTTTCAATGCCGTTTTTTTTACTTCCGGAGGCATCCCGGCATTTTCGATTTTATCTCTTATTTCCTTCAATTCGCCCGAATATTCGCCTTCTTTCCCCAGTTCTCTCTCTATGGCTTTCATCTGCTCATGCAGATAATAATTTTTCTGGCTTTGCTCTATCTGCCGCCGCACCTGGCCTGTTATCTTTTTTTCTATCTGAAGTATCTCTATCTCGGCGTTTAGCAGTTCTCCTAATTTTTTGAGCCTTGCGGCAGGATTTAAAATTTCAAGTATAGTTTCTTTATCGCCCAGTTTTATCATTATATGGGACGCTATGAAATCGGCAAGCCGGTCGGGATCCTGCACATCATAAACGGATAACGCTATTTCATTGGGTATCCTGGGATTCAACCCGACATATTTCTCGAAGAGTCCCGATATCGATCTCATCAGAGCTTCTATCTCCGCGGTTTTTTCAATCTCGGTTTTGATTTCGAGGACTTTGACTTCGTAAATTTTTTCCCGGGATAAAACCTGCTGGATGGAAACCCTCCTGAAACCTTCCACCAGAACTTTCGCGGAACCGTCGGGAAGTTTTAAAACCTGCAATATCTTCGATACAGTCCCGACTTTGTGAATGTCTTCCGGTTTCGGATCGTCAACCTCGCTGTCTTTCTGCGTGACAAGGACCACCATTTTATTGCCCATCATAGCCGTTTCTATCGCGGAGAGAGATTTATCCCTTCCCACAAGCAGGGGCACAACCATATACGGGAATATAACAAGGTCGCGCAGGGGAAGAAGGGGAAATTTATCACCGTACGGTTCTTCAAAACCCTTGCCTTTTTCTTTTTCCCTGTCATCCTGAAATTTAGCCATATGAATTAAGCTATCTTTCTCCCTCTGACTATCCGGGGGTCTTTATTTTTCTCTATAACGTCTTTGGTCACTATCACCTGGGAAATATTATCCATTGAAGGGATTTCATACATGACATTCATCATTACAGTTTCCAGTATATTCCGCAGTCCCCTCGCTCCCGTATTTTTCGACATGGCTTTTTTCGCCACGGCCTTTACCGCCTGTTCGTCGAATGCCAATTCCACATTTTCCATCTCTAACAATCTCTGATATTGTTTTATCAGGGCATTGCGGGGTTCGGTTAAGATACGGGTAAGATCTTTTTCGGTCAAACCGGCAAAATTCACGGCGACCGGAAGCCTTCCGACAAATTCGGGAATCAACCCGTATTCCACGAGGTCTTCGGGTTCCAGATAATCCAGAACATTATTTGTCTTCGGCGCGGATAAATCCTTTCCGCGGTCGAAACCGATTGTTTTTTTCCCGGTCCTTCGACCGATAATCTTTTCGAGATTAACAAATGTCCCTCCGCAGATAAACAATATTTTCGTAGTATCGACCTGTATATATTCCTGATGAGGGTGCTTTCTCCCGCCCTGGGGCGGAACATTTGCGATAGTGCCTTCAAGAATTTTAAGCAGGGCCTGCTGGACCCCCTCCCCCGAAACATCCCTTGTAATCGAAACATTTCCCGCCGTCCTGCCTATTTTATCTATCTCATCGATATATATAATTCCCAATTCCGTCCTTTCTTTATTGAAATCCGCCGCCTGCAGTAATTTCAATATGATGTTTTCGACGTCTTCGCCGACATATCCGGCCTCCGTCAGGGAAGTGGCATCGGCTATGGCAAACGGGACATCAAGGATTTTCGCGAGAGTCCGCGCCATCAACGTTTTTCCGCTTCCTGTCGGCCCTATCATAAGGATATTGCTTTTTTCCAGTTCCACATCGCTCTGTTTATAATTCCCTGTAAGTATCCTTTTATAATGGTTATGCACCGCGACCGAAATTATCCTCTTCGCCTGTTCCTGTCCGATGACATATTCGTCGAGCCTGCTTTTTATGAATGCCGGTTTCGGGACTTCAAGTTTGGGAAGAGTTTCTCTTTTTTTATGTTCTTTCTTAGCCTCATCGCCATGCAGGATATTATTGCAAACTTTTACGCACTCTTCGCAAATATTGGGCCCGGCCCCGGAAATTATTATCCGGACATTTCCGCTTGTCCTGCCGCAGAAAGAACACTTATGAAAATTATTCAGGTTATCATTTTTTTTCATCTTTTTATTTTTTCCCCGGATGTCTTGTTTTCTTGAACGGGAAAACGACTTCATCCACAACACCGTATTTCCTGGCTTCCTCGGCCGAAAGGAAAAAATCCCTGTCAGTATCTATTTCAATTTTTTTCTTCGTCTGGCCCGTGTGTTTGACAAGAATATCATTGATGAGATTCTTAAGCCTGTCTATTTCCCGCGCCCTGATATTGATATCTGAAGCGGAACCCTCGGCTCCTCCCCACGGCTGGTGCATCATTATTCTGGCATTCGGTAAGGCAAACCTTTTTCCCGGCGCGCCGGCGGCCAACAGGACCGCAGCAGCGCTTGCCGCCTGCCCCACGCAATAGGTTGTAACGTCGCATTTCACAAACTGCATCGTGTCGTATATCGCCAATCCCGCCGTAGCCGAACCTCCGGGCGAATTGATATAAAGATTAATGTCTTTTTCGGGGCTCTCAGTCTGTAAAAAAAGCATCTGGGCGATAATAAGGTTAGATATATTGTCATCTATCGGCGTTCCCAGAAATATTATCCTATCCTTAAGAAGCCTCGAGAAGATATCATAAGCTCTTTCCGTCCTTCCCGTCTGTTCAACAACTATAGGAACAAGCGAAGACATATAAACCTCCTATTTTTTACTTTCTTCGATTTCTTTTATTTTAGCTTTCTTAAGAATAAAGTCTATAACCTTTTCTTCCTCTATTTTATTTCTCAGATGATCCTTCATCTCTTCGGAAGAATAATATTTTCTCACTTCCTCTTCTTTCCTATAATTGACCTTTGATATTTCTTTTATCCTGCCATCTATATCTTCGTCTTTAGCCTCAAGACCATGTTCTTTGACGATTTTATGGAAAATATACGCTATGCGCATATTCCTTTCAGCATCAGCCGCCGAAGTTTTCTCTATACTTGATTTCTCTTTCTCGATATCCTCTTCCTTTAAACCCCTGTATTTGAGCATATTGACCGAATCGTCGAATCTCTGTTTCTTCAATCTCCCCAACACCGAATTAGGAAGGGATATTTCGGCGTTCTTTACGAGATAATCCAATATCTGGGACTTTATATCCTCTTCCTGTTCTTTTTTCTTAAAAGCTTCTATATCATCCCTTACCGCAGCCCTAAACTTCTGCACATTGTCAAACGCCCCGAGTTTTTTTATAAAATTCTCGTCAAGCGGCGGGACATTTCTGGATTTCAGGGAAACCAGGTTCACTTTTATTCCGGCCTGCGCTCCCGCAAATTCTTTCTTGAAATAATCTGTGGGCAGTTTGATCTCTATCTCTTTTTCCTCACCGGACCTCATTCCCCTGATTTTTTCGCACATACCGGGCAAAAGGCTTTTTTCGTCAAGCGTCAGCCACATATTATCTCTTTTATCTATTATTTTAGACCCCGCGCTGACCGCGTAATTTATCACAATGGTGTCTTTATCCTCAGCTCCCCTGTCCGTGATATCGGAAAAAACCGCGTTTCTCTCGAGAATATCTTTTACGGCCTGTTCAACATCTTCATCGGCAACACTGTATTTTTTCTTTTTTACTGGGATGCCTGACAATTCCGGAAGCCTGAATTCGGGCATAACATCCAATTCTGCGGTAAATACCAGTTCCTTTCCTTTTTCGTAACTGACATTCGAAATAACGGGTTCGGTCACGGGTTTAATATCGGCTTTGTCCAAAGATTGCGAATAAGCTCCGGAAATCATTCTTCTCATCGTCTCATCTTTGATAGCCGGACCGTAAACTTTATCTATTATGTTTTGGGGCACTTTGCCCGCCCTGAACCCGGCGACTTTCGCGGTTTTTGAAATCTCTTTCCTGATTTTTTCATATTCCGCGGCCATTTTATCCGCGGACACTTTTATATTAAGCACCCTGCGGCAGCCCTCGCTTTTATTAATTTTCACATCAACGCTGTTTTCCATCGAATTCCCCTTATGTGCAAGTAAATAGTAAAAGAAGTATTTTGAGAAGATATATCGTAACTCAGCCGGTTTATTTTGTCAAACCTAATCAAGCACTTGCCTGCGTTTATTTTGTGAAACACGGTTAAAAAAACGCAAAACAAGCGGATTTTCGGAAAAAACAGGCTTTTTTTAAAAAAAGCCCCGGTTTTTTCGGGGCTGAAATATCTGGAGCGAGCGACCGGGTTCGAACCGGCGACATCCACGTTGGCAACGTGGTGCTCTACCAACTGAGCTACGCTCGCGTAAATAAGCCGTTATTTAAACGTTTTTTATTCCGTTTGTCAACAGGAAAAAGGCAGTTAGGCTAAGGTTAAGGTTAAGAATAAGGAAAACTTAAAAAATAAAAATTTCAAAATCTTTTCTCAGCCTCAACCTTAACCTTATCCT
>JAQUNG010000082.1 GCA_028717725.1 bacterium
ACTTATAAAAAATTCGGCAAAATGGAAAAGCATTCCCGTTTTGCACAGGGTATTATTCACTTTCGGCACAAGCAAGACGGTTTGGAAATATATTTCGGAAAAAGCATGTCTGGATACGGAAAAAAGCAAGTGCACCAAATGCGGTTTATGCGCGAAGTTATGTCCTGTTCATAATATTGAAATGAAAGGATTTCCTGTCTTTTTGAAAAAGTGCCAGCTTTGCATGAGATGTATATCTTTTTGCCCTTCCGGGGCTATTTTGAAAGACGGGAAAGAGATAAAACCTTATAAAGCCGTAGAAGTATCAGCACTTATATGAGAGGGACTTTATGATAAAACGGGTAAGTTTATCTTTTATAATTATCTTGTTATACGTTACTTTGGTTTTTGCGGAGGCCGGTCCTGATATTAAGGTTAGGGGCAGAAATATCTATGTTGACGGTAAAAAGTTTTATATAAAAGCAGTTGCTTACGGATATGCTTATCCCGGGATGAATCCGGAAGGCACTGATGCCCGCGCGGACATTTCTCTTTTTGAAAAAGATTTTAAGATGATTAAAGAAGCGGGTATAAATACAATAAGAACCTATAAACCTCTTCCACCCGAAGTGCTTGATCTTGCGGAAAAATACGGACTGTTTGTAATAGAGGGAATTTGTTATCCCTGCGATACTACCGATTTTTCTTCCGTTTCCGAGTTTGATATGTTATGCGACATCGCGGTTTCTATCGTAGAAAGAGATAGGAACAGGAAGTGCATTCTTATGTGGTCGTTATGGAACGATGCCCCGTGGGGGTGGCAGGGGAGAAAATCGGTTTTTAAAAATCATTCATTTAAAACGGTTAATGATTTTTTATGCCGGCTTATAAAAAAGGTTAGAGAGGCGGATAATACCCGTCCGTTGACCGCCGCAAATACTTTTGCCGAAGGCGCTCAGAACCTGGGCGCCGAAAGCCTTGATGTCCTGGGTGTGAACTGCTATCTCGGGCTGGCAAACAACTGGAAAGATTTTTCAAAATCGGATGCTCTGAATAAAATAAACGCTCTGAGAAAATTGTCGGCAAAATATAATAAGCCTGTTTATATTGCGGAATGCGGTTACAGCACATTTGATGTAAAAAACATTAAAATCCAGGCTGAAGTCATAAAAAAACAGATTAAAATCGCGATGAACAGGGTTGCGGGGATAACGGTTTTTGAATGGGTGGATGAGTGGTGGAAAGCGGGGCAGCCGGCGGTTCATGACGCGCACGTGGAAGAACATTGGGGTATATGCGACGGATACAGAAATCCAAAACCGGGATACTACGCGGTTATGGAGGAGTTTTCCAAATACGGGAAGAAAAAAGAAAGCGCGGTTAAACACAAAATGACCGTCCGGGAATTGTATGATACCGGTAAATTAAGGCTCGATTAGATTCTATCTGCGCACTTTTATCAGATACCCCATGCCTACGGCGAAAAATATGATATGAGGTATCCATGCGGATAGTATCGGGTTTGCCAGTCCTTCTTTGCCGACCGCGATGGAAACCTGATAGATAATATAATATGAGAAGAAGATTATTATGCTCAATGCGATACCCGCAAAGGCCCCTCCTCGCTTCGATATTTTTATCGTAAACGGCACGGCGAGGAATATGACAACGAGATTGATAAACGGCAGGGATGCCTGATGGTATTTGTCGGTGTCGGATGAGAATACTCCCGTATTGCCCGAACTTTTGTACTGGATAAGCTCCTTCTTGTCTATTCCCGCATCAATTTCCGTTTTCCGGAATTGTTCCCCGGGATTCTGCTTGTCCAATTTTCCTTCTTCTGTGAAGTTTTCAGCTTTCCCGTCAAAAAGAACCCATTTATCCCCGTCGATTACTCCTCTGTCGGCGTAAATGCGCTTCCGGACGATTCTTTCTTCTTTGTCCGCGAAGAGATATTTGATTTCTATTTTTTGCATTTCGGAACTGGAAACATCGAACTTTTTTATATTGTAAAGACAGTTGTTTTCATCGTAAACAAATATGTCGTATATGGTTCCTGCGGATTTTTTGGGGATTTCATTATTGCTTTGGAATTCCCGCATCATAAAAGAATGTGAGTCCGGGACAAGATATTTGTTGACGAAAAAAATACACAGGGTTATCAGAAGTCCGATAAAAATGAATGGAAGCAGAATCCTGAAAATGCTGATCCCGCTGGCTCTCATGGCGCTGATTTCGTTGTGCATGCTCAGATTTCCCAACGAATATATTACAGCGAGCATATTGGCTATCGGCGATACGATTACTATAATCCAAGGAACGGAGAATATGTAACTTTGCAGTATTTCATAAAAAGTAAAAGAACCGCTTTCGATATAATTTTCAAGATTGGCAATAAGGTCCCTGATGATGTAAAGCAGTATCAGAGTTAGCATACAGCATATAAAAGGGAAAAGGAATTTCCTTATAAGATAGCGGTCTAAGATTCTCAATGTTTATTTATCCTGTAAAAAAGCACGGCGCCTGTTATAAATAAGGCTATATTGGGCAGCCATACTATAAATTCGGGATATAAATGGGCTTCCTTGTCTATGGCTTCTGCGATAATTATGAAAGCATAGTAACATAACGCCAGACAGCTTCCGAGAGCTATGCCTATGGTTTTTTCGCTCCGGTGTGTTTTTATGCCCAGCGGTATTGCTATCAGCGTAAAAATGACGCATGAAAAGGAGGTTGCGATTCGTGTAGAAAACTCTACTTTCAGCGGCGTGTTGTTTATCCCGGTTTTTTCGTACTCTTTTATTTTTCTTGTCAGTTTTCCGAGAGGCATATCATTCCCGGATCGGGGAATATATTTACCCTCTCTGGAAGGAATGTCTAATTCAAGCTGCCAGTTTTCGAATTTCATTCTGAAAAACTGTTTCGGATTGTCGGGATTATATTCATCTATGTTTCCGTTTTTCAATTCCAATTTGAGGGTTTGCGTTTTTTTGTCGAGGTGTATGATTCCCTCTTTGGCAAAAATTGATGTTGCTGGCGCATCTTGTTTTACTTTGAATACCATAAGATTTTTCAATGAGTTTTCGATCTTATTGTCACAGTAAATAATATACGGGCTGAAAGCTTCTATGAATATGCCTTTATCAATCAACTGGACGGGATTTACATCCCCTATTTCGCCCACATTTATTTTTTTGCTTTTCCTTATTTCATAATGGCATGAAGGTGACAGGTAGCTTGAAACGATAAAACAGAAAACTCCTATCATAAAAGCGGCGGCAAAGAGAGGTTTTGATATGTAAAAAAGACTTAAACCCGAGGATTTCATCGCCGTGATCTCGTGATTTGCCGACAGTTTCCCGAACAGGAAAAGAGATGCGATCAAACAGGCCAAAGGTATAGTATATGTTAAAACATAAGGGATTATGTAAAATGTCATTTTTAAAATAAAGGACAGTTTAAAACCTTTTATCAGAAGCTGGGTGAGTTCTATTAGGTTCCCTATAAGAAGAGCAAGAGTGAATATAATAAGAACCGCGAAAAAATTCGCAAGAAAATCTTTAAGTATATATTTGCTTAAAATCCTCATAAGAGTTTAAAATTATACTAATTATAACGATATGCAATCAACCATTAAAATCGTGGTCCTTTTTCGGGGATTCCATGTGTTTTATATAACATTTTATATTGACAACCGCCGTATACGCAAGTAACATAAACAACCGTTTTTAATAAGGGCGATTAGCTCAGCTGGTTAGAGCGCTAGCTCGACACGCTAGAGGTCACTGGTTCGACTCCAGTATCGCCCACCATTCACCTTCGCCTGGAATTGGGTGTTTCATTTGTGAGGCTTCGGCGGATAAAAAGCGGTATTAAACCGAAAAACATTGATTTAGTTGAAAAAACCGAGATAATAAACTATAATAACTCAAATAACTTAAAAAAGGAGAAATGTCGCTACTAAAACAAGTAGTCTTTTATGAATAAGTCCTCTTCGAAGTCCGCCAGAGCTGATTTGGAAGCTCTTCGGCACAGTACCTCTCATGTAATGGCCCAAGCCGTAATGAAACTTTTTCCCGAAACCAAGCTGGCTATAGGTCCGGCCATTGAAGACGGTTTTTACTATGATTTCGAACTTGACAGGAGCATTACGCCCGGTGATCTGATAAAAATAGAAAAAGAAATGGAACATGAAATAAAAGCCGGCCGTAAGTTCGAAAGTTATGAGTTAACAAAACAGGAAGCGGCGGAATATTTCAGAAAACACAATCAGCCGTATAAAATTGAGTTGATAGAATCTTTGGCGGATGACAGAGTGTTATTATATAAGCACGGGGATTTTGTCGACCTGTGTAAAGGTCCCCATATTGAATCAACGGCTGAGATAAAAGCATTTAAGCTTCTGAAAGTTGCAGGAGCTTACTGGAGAGGAGATGAAAACAATAAGATGCTCCAGAGAATTTACGGCACGGCGTTTTACAGCAAAAAAGACCTGGCTGAATATCTTGCAAATCTGGAAGAAGCGAAAAAAAGAGACCACAGGAAAATCGGCAAGGACCTTGACTTGTTCAGTATACAGGATTCAATAGGTCCGGGTCTTGTGCTGTGGCATCCCAAAGGAGCTTTGATAAGAAAAGAAATAGAGGATTTTTGGAAAAACGAACACATCAAAGCCGGTTATGAACTTGTCAATACACCTCACATAGCTCTATTGGATTTGTGGAAGACCAGCGGACATTTGGGGTTCTATAAGGAGAATATGTTCGCTCCCATGGAAATAGATGAGTTCAAGTATGAAATCAAGCCCATGAATTGCCCTTTTCACATAGCTATTTATAAAAACACTCTGCATAGTTACAGGGATTTTCCGATAAGATGGGCGGAGCTCGGAACAGTTTACAGGTATGAAAGAAGGGGGGTTTTACACGGGCTTATAAGAGTTCGCGGGTTTACTCAGGATGACGCTCATATATTCTGCCTTGATTCCCAACTGGAGTCCGAAATTATAAATATTATAGATTTTGTGGTTTATGTTCTTTCCACGTTCGGGTTTGAAAATTATGACGTATGTCTTTCTACCAGGCCCGGAAAATATGTGGGAACCGAGGAGAACTGGGATAAAGCCACCAAGGCGTTAAAAAATGCCCTGGAAAAAAAGAAAATACCGTATGAAATCGATGACGGCGAAGGCGTATTCTACGGACCCAAAATAGATATAAAGATTAAAGATGTGATGAAACGGGCTCATCAGTGCAGTACTATACAGGTGGATTTTAATATTCCCGAAAGATTTGACGTCAAATATGTAGGCGAAGACGGCAAAGAACACCGTCCTATAATGATACACAGAGCCCTTATGGGGTCCCTCGAACGGTTTTTCGGCGTTCTTATAGAGCATTACGGCGGCGCTTTCCCTCTCTGGCTTGCCCCTGTTCAGGTTGAAATAATAACGGTATCCGACAAACACAATGAATATGCGTTTAAAATAAAAGATATTTTGTGTAAAAGCGGTATAAGAGCCGGGTTCAACCTGAGAAACGAGAAAATGGGGGCTAAAATCAGGTATGCGCAGCTTCAAAAAGTTCCGTATATGATTATAGTAGGCGACAGCGAAGTTGAAAAAAATCTTATTTCCTTCAGGGCAAGGAGCGGTGAAAAACAGAATGATATGGATTTAAATGATTTTATCGGTAAGCTTGAAGAAGAAATAGAAAATAAAAAATAGTTCAACGGTTCAAGAGTTAGATAGTTTCGGTTTTAATTTTATATTTGTTGAACTGATGAACTAAAAAACTAAACAAGGAGGTGTCTTATAAACAAAGATTTTATCAGAGTGAACGAGAAAATCCGGGTTCCTGAAGTCCGCCTGATAGATTATGACGGGAAACAGGTTGGCATAGTCAAAACCGATGAGGCGCGTAAGATTGCCTTATCCAGGAAGCTGGATCTGGTTGAGGTTGCGTCGGAGGCCAATCCCCCTGTATGCAGGATAATGGATTTCGGAAAATACCGTTACGAGCAAACCAAAAGAGAAAAACAGGCGAAAAAGAAACAGCAATCAATAAAAGTTAAGGAAATCAAGATAAGGCCCGGGATAGATGCGCATGATTATATGGTTAAAATTAAGCATTTGACTGATTTTCTCCAGAAGGGGTGCAAAGTTAAAATAACATTGATGTATAGAGGCAGGGAAATGTCCCATAAAGAAATGGGAAGAAATCTGATAGACAGGATAGTGGAAGATGTTAAAGGTCATGGAGCGGTTGAAATGAAACCCAAAGAAATGGGAAGGTTTGTGACAATGGTTATCGGACCTACTAAAACTTCATAAAGCTATAATAAAAAAACACTTGCCTTTTTCCGAAAAACATATTATTCTCTAATGCTTTTAGATGTTTTTATAAGTAGTTTTATTATAAAAGGATGTTGTATTTTGTTATATTGGAGGGAATTAGATGCCTAAAATAAAATCGAAGAAATCCGCCGTTAAACGTTTTAAAAAAACGGCGAAAGGGAAAATTCTGCATGCCAGGGCTAACACGGGGCATTTGATGAGGAAAAAAAGCAGCGGTAAAAGGAGAAAATTAAGAAGACCCGGTTCTTTAGTTCCTAAGGAACAATCGAAGATATCGAAGCTGTTATAAAGCGGAGGAAATAGCAATGCCAAGGACAACAAATGCGCCGGTTACAAGAAAACGGCGTAAAAAAGTTTTAAAACGCGCTAAGGGTTTTGTGGGAGGCAGGAGCAGACTTTTCAGGACTGCGAATGAAACTGTAAAAAGAGCGCAAAGATTTGCTTTCAGGGATAGAAAAGCTAAAAAGAGGGTTTTTCGTTCGCTTTGGATAGTCAGGATAAGTGCCGCCGTTAAGAATGCGGGGCTCTCTTACAGCAAATTCATATCTGGTCTTAAAAAAGCGAAGGTCGCGCTTGACAGGAGAATTATGGCCGAAATCGCGGCCGATGACAGTAAAACATTCAAAGAAATAGTGAAAATTGCTAAAAGTGGTTTAAAATAAATTATTGCAGGGTGGTTTAAAAGACAATGGCGAAGGCAGTTTATTTGATGATAAATAGGATGTTAAATTATCAAAAGGAGATGGTTCCCGGGTTTTTACACACTTGATTTAATATACTAAGTTGCTGCTTAAGCTATTGTTTTTTATATCCTTTCCTGTTTTGGTGTGGCGATGGATAAAAATGTTGAATCTATAAAACAGGCATCATTAGAGGATATAAGAAAAGCCGAAGATTTAAAGATACTCGATTCGGTAAGACTTAAATATCTGGGTAGAAAAGGCCGTATTCCGGCCTTAATGGATTTGCTTAAAGGTCTTCCTCCAGGTGAAAAGCCTCTTTTCGGCAAAAAAGTAAATTCAGTTAAAAATGACATCCAATCCGCTGTCGAACTGAAGAGAAAAGAGCTTGAATCTAGAGAACAGAAAAATAAATCCTCGAGTTTTCTCGATGTTACTATGCCTGGTATTGCGAGAAAAACCGGCGCAGCACACCCCATAACTCAAATTATCAGCGAAATTACGGCGATTTTCAGGAGAATGGGTTTTTCAATAGCGGATGGACCTGACGTTGAAACAGAATTCAATAATTTCGATGCGCTTAATACCCCCGAAACCCATCCCTCAAGAGATGTAAGGGACACTTTCTA
>JAQUNG010000083.1 GCA_028717725.1 bacterium
TGCATGGAAGGAAACCGTTTCCGTTAAACCTATGAGCATTGCCGTGCTTGAAGAAAACGCGAATTTTGTATCAAATTATATCTGTTTAAAGCCCGTGAAAGAGATAGTGATGTGCCCCACAGCCGTTCTCGGCGGCGACGGCTCAAAAGCCAGTTTCAATTCACTTATACTTGCGCATCCCGGGTCTTTACAGGATATCGGTTCGAATGTAATATTGAAAGGCAGGAACACGAGCGCCGAAATCATTTCCAGGGCGGTAAGCCTGGGCGGAAAAATCATCGCGCGCGGTTATCTGAAGGCCGAAAACAAAGATGTGAAAGCGCATCTTGAATGCAGAGGGCTTGTCCTGTCCGAAAAAGGGACGATACATGCCATTCCGGAACTGGAAACGGAATGGAGGGACATAGATATGTCCCATGAGGCGGCAATCGGCAAAATCAGCAATGAGGAAATCGAGTATCTTTGTTCGAGAGGTTTTTCGGAAGAAGAAGCTCAATCCGTGATAATAAGAGGCTTTATGGACGTTAATATACTAGCCCTTCCCGAAGAATTGAAGGAAGAGATAAAAAACATCGAGGACCGGACACTGAAAGGAAATTTTTGATGCGAAAAATATTGTTTTGCGCCATGTTTATTATGACCGCATCTATTTCACTTCCCGTTTTTGCCGAACTTCCCAAAACAGCCGTTTTAAATGCCGAATCGACATTGGAATTTTCGGCGGCCAATAATTGGACAGGAGGTCCGGAAGTCTACAATGAAGAAACGGAAAATCTTAAAAATATACTGGAATCTTTCGGTTACAGGTGCGATATCATCACAGAATCCGATATTTTCAGAGGGAAACTTGATGATTACCTTGCCTTGTATTCCGTGGACACAATTGCCCTCAGCCTGTCTTCAGTGCAGGAAATAAAAAGTTTTGTGGAAAGAGGCGGGCTTCTGGTGTCTATCGGGGAGTTCTCTAGGAATATAGAGGGAGAATGGGTAAATATATGGGAGTTTGGCGATGTTTTCGGGCTTTCCCCCGTTCCCTGCGATGAATGGTCGACAAGCGGTTCAAACAATAATTTCCTGTATTTGAAAGCCGTGAATAAACAGACCGGAGAAAAGCTTACCGCCGGACTTGAGGAAAAAATATCTTTCGGGAAAGAAACATCTTTCTGCTGGGTCTGCAAACCGGATACTGCGACCGCGGTCGCCGTTTTTCCCAGGTATTTTTCCACTCTGGGGAAAAAATATCAGGAAGTCAAAGAAGAAGTTGCCGCTGTTTCGCTAAACCGGTTCGGGAAGGGGTGCGCCGTGTATATTGCCGCGCTGCCGGGCGGAAAAAGGAAAAACGCCCTTGCAAGCGAGGATATTTGCAGAATTTTGCACAACACAAGATATTATATCCAGAACTTGCTTGTGGAGAAACCTTCGCAAGCGCCCGAGTTAATTTTAAGCGCGAGCCAGATAGGTTATCTGCCGGGTGAATCGAAATTCGTCGTTCTGTGGATTAGAAATTATGAGTATGAGGGCCCGGATGTGGGTTTTGAACTGCTTAACGTCGACAAAAATGAAACTTCCCGATATCAGGGAAAAATGAAAAAGACAGGCTGTTATAAATGGCCGGGCCTGTTTTTCAAAGGGGATTTTTCCGGATTTTCCAACGAAGGCAGATATAAGATACGCGCCGTGATAAAAATAGAAGGCAAAGACAACGTTCTCGAAACATATCCTTTTATGATAAAAAAAGATGTTTTTACAAAGGACGCAGTTCCTATACAGCTCGATTTCCTGAGAAAATACGCCGCAGGTATAGATACATACCTAAAAGATGAAGTTGTCGGCGGTTTTATGGACGCCACGGGCGACTATGCCATAAGAATGTGGGCTATGCCGCATGTGGTGTATTGCCTTGCGGAATTATACGACAACCTGGATAAAGGCAAAGACAGGGATAAAGCCCGTTTCCTGCTGACACACGGCGTTAAATGGTGCATTGATATGCAGAGGGATGACGGCGATGTCTGGTCCGGAATACATCCCGGCGACGATGTTTTCGTCACGGATGTGCGCCCGCAGGAAGATAAAAGTAAAAGGAAATTATATTTCTGGAAAAGTTTTAATTATCTGTCAACCTATGTCGTCGGGCTTGCCCGCGCGGCCCGGAGTTATGAAAAGACGGATTCCGGCATGGCCGAAAAATGTGTTATAACGGCCGAAAAATCTTATGATGCTTTTTCCGGTTATCCCATATTGGCCACGTCTGATATAGGCAATGCTTTGTGGGCGGGAACCGAGTTGTATAAGGCTACGGAAAAGAAAAAGTTTCTGAAAGATGCGGAATACCGCGCGGCGGAACTTTTAAAAAGGCAGGTAAGGGATAAAAATCTTACACCCCATGGCGTATACGGCGACTTCAGTGAAAGCGTGAACGGTTATGTTTTTAAGGACCAGCAGTATAAAGTATTCCATAACCTTGGAATATATATGGGACTTCTCGAACTGTATTCCCTTACGGAAGATAAAGAACTGAAAAAGGAACTCAGGGAAACCCTGGGTATATTCGCGGATAATTATATGGTCAGAATGGCGTCTTTATCTCCTTACGGGCAGATTGCGCACGGGTTGGAACCCTCGGGAAAAGGGTATGAAGCAAGGTATTTTCCGCCCGCTTCCTCATGGATAAAACTGCATGCCCTTAACTGTGACCACGGCGCGTTGGGGCTTTTCGCGGTCGAATACGCGAAAGTAATGTCCGACAGGAAACTGTATGACGTCGGGACTGCGCAGCTGCAATGGATAAACGGGCAGAATCCTCTTAATTACTGTATGATAATGGGGCTCGGCGGAAATAATCCCCCGTTGATGCCGGAAAATATGGGTACGGGAAGTGTTCCTGGAGGCATACCCAACGGTATCGGAGGAGGCCGCAACGACTTCCCGACATGGGGAAACAGCTGGAACAGCAGGGAATACTGGCTGCCCCAGTCGGTATATTATGTTGCCTGCGCTTCTCTTGCGGAGAAAACAGGCATGCTTGATTTAACGGAGGCTCGCGAAGAAAAGGACGGAAAGGATATTCCCGACAGAAGGACGCGCAGGAAAATGAAGCGTTCAAAAGCGGCGGATTAGGCAAACAAAAAAGTTGATAATCATCCCGTTGGTGGTATAATTTAACTTATATGGTTGTTAAAAGAAAATTCAGAAATTATTTTTTGAAACCTTTCCAGTACAAGTACGCGCTTTTTACCATCTGGATAACGGTGTTGGGAATGATTTTTACCGCTTTGATTGTCTATAATGTGAGTATCGATACCCTTATCGACACAATCCAGAATGACGGGAAATTGACCGAACAGGCTTTGGAAACGCTTAATATGAACGTGGTGAAGTATCTTATCGTGCCCGTAATAATCGTTTCCGCGTTTTGTTTTCTGTTAAGTATCCTTGTTTCCCACAGGGTCGCCGGCCCTATATACAAAATGGAGCTTTTTCTGAATAAAATCGGGGAAGGCAAGATTCCCGGGAAAATTTATTTCAGGGAATCCGATGTTGTCCCGGAGATGGGCGAGGCATTCAATAAAATGATAGAGTATCTTAATAAGGTGGGCGGCGAAGCCGGTAAAACCGAAGAAATGGTTAAGGGGATAATATTCAACGATGAAAGGGACAGGTCTAAGATCATCGATGAGTTGGATAAGATAAAAAACAGCCTTTCCAGTGAAAAACAGTAAAATATTTATTAATCGCCCTGAAAATTTTTTCAAAAAAAGCAACCCCTTTAAGAAACAGATTTTTTTAAAGGGGTTTACTTTGATTGAAATGCTGGTGGCGATAACCATTATTATTATCCTCGCGGGAATAGTCATACCCTCTTTTCAGGGAGCTAAAGAGAAGGCCAACCGGGTTATATGCATGAATAATCTGAAACAGCTCGGGTACGGTTTCGGTATGTATGTTACCGAATACGGGGGGAAATGGCCTCCTTATTTATTCACTTTCAGCCCTGGCAATAGCGGCAAATGGGTGGTTCTGGTAGTGCCGAAAAGAAAATCCGCGAGTCTTGTGCAAGGCAGCCGAGAAAAAGGGCTTTATGTATGCCCGTCCGACACTTCGCCGATGAAGATTACAGTCAACGAGGACCAGGATCCCGCGTATCACGGACCTCCCGTAAATGAGGAAATGGAGATTTCGTATTCGTATAATTTAATGTTATATACCGAGGGTATTGAATATTACGATCTTGCCCATCCTGACCAGACGGTTGTGCTTTTTGACGGGCGTCAACTGATAGAGCATCAGGGCCAGTGGAAAAGCGACCCCGATTTCTACGAGAATGTCCTTGAAAACCGCCACAACGGCGGAGCCAACCATCTTTTTGCCGATTTCCATGTTGAGTGGAAACCCGATATCACCGATGAAAATATTATTCCGAGACCGTGGTGAAAGCCTATGAAAAAAACCGGCGAACATAAAGTAAATATCAAATCCATACTTTTTGCGGTCATGGTTATCAGCGTCGCCGCGCTTTTCTTTGTCGCAAAACCTGTCTATTATAAAAAATATTCAAAGGAGCCTGTCGCGTGGGTTTGCTCCTCGTGCAATTTTTCTGAGGTTGAAGAAATAGGGACTTCCCCTTCGAAGTGTCCGAAATGCGGGGAAAAAACTTTTTTTGTCACGGCTTTTTTCTTGTGCGGGGAATGCGGCACAAGATTCGAAGGTTATAAAAATATTCTGAAATATTCCGGAAACCGCCTATCAAGCTGGGAAATAGTGACTATGGACAGCCATATAATAAATCCGCGCGATTCCCGGCAGAGGGAAGATTACAGGGCTACAATCCGGTGTCCCCGCTGTGATTCGAGGAATGTATATTCGGCTGAATTTATAGGCAGAATTTCCGATGATTCCCTGTAGGGTTCTTAACTCCGTTCCAGCCACATTTTAAATTTTTTCAGCGCTATGAAATAACATGACAGGACGGCGATTCTGACTATGAAGGTAAAGCCGGCTCCGACTGAAAAAGAAGCAATCTTTACCGTATCCCCGCCGAGCATTGATGCCTGAATTATTATTTGCCATATGCCTACCAGCATGGAACCTATAGTAAACGCGATATTGTAGTATGCAAGTGTAATACCCATAGGGTTTTTTATGAGCAGAGCGATATTAGCCCATAAGCCGCAAACGACTATTCCAGCGCCGGTTAAAATTTCAAAGTATCCTGAGAAATATATCGGGTCTTCATGCCTCATTGATATCATTCCTATAATCCCGAGCAGTACCAAGGGTATCCTTAAACACGAAAAGACCAGATCCATGATGAAGAGAGTTTTGCTGAAAACAGGATATGGGTTCAAGGGCATTCCGGTCGGAGGATTTTGTATGTTTTCCATTTTTTCTCCTTTTTATTTAAATTATAAATATATTTTAACATTAAGCAATAATTATTTACGAAAGTGAGGAAATAACATATACTTGCAGAAAAAGTGAAATTTATCACAAAAGAAACTTGACATATTTACATTTCATGGTATATTTGCTAGATTTATTGTGAAAGGAGTAACATAATGACTTCCAATAAAAACTGCGTGATAAGGCTTTCCAGATATAAAAACGCTTTATACAGGTTTGATAAGCTCGGATTTGTCAAAATTTTTTCGGATAACCTCGGCGAAGCTGTTGGTGTTACCGCCGCGCAGGTTAGGAAAGATTTTTCGCTTTTTGGTATAACAGGCAACAAGAGAGGTGGTTACCAGGTAAAAGGCCTGATAGAAAAGTTGAATGAGATATTGGGCAAGAACGAACTTCAGAATGTGATAATAATCGGTTCCGGCAATATCGGCAACGCGCTTGTCAAATATAAAGGGTTTGAAAAAGAGGGTATAAAGATAGTCGCGGCTTTTGACATAGATCCGGCGAAATTCAGAGAAAATTCGGAAATACCGGTTTTATCCCTTGACCGGCTCAGGGATTTTGTGAAAAAAAATGATGTAAAAATAGGAGTGCTGGCCGTTCCCGATATTGCCGCCCAGCAGGTTGCGGATATGATGATATCTTCGGGAATAAAAGGCATTCTTAATTTTGCGCCTATTAATATCCGCGCCTCCGCGGATATGATAGTGAATTATGTTAACCTGGAACTTGAGATCGAGAATTTAATATATTTTGTGAACGCTATGGAGAAGACGGGCAAAAAATCCAGATGAACAAGAAGACCTTAAAAAATAATCTTATAATTTCCTTTTTTACGGTGATAGCGGTGCTGGGCGTCGCGGTCGCTTTAATAGGTTTTTATCTTATTAAAATCGAAATTTTCGACAGGGCTCAGACACAGGTCCGGAATGACCTGAAAATCGCATGGAGCGTTTATAAGGATAAGATCGGGAAACTGAAAATCGCTTTTAGCATGTTCGACCGGAAAGAAGATATTTCCCTGCTGAAACAGAAACTCGGGTTGGATTATATTTTTCTTGTTAATGCCGCCGACAGAAAGGAATTGAAAAGCGAGATTGCCGCAAGAGCATTCAGCGGGGCGGAGTGCGGCGGGACAAGAATTGTCGGGAAAGAAGAACTTACGCAAATGGGCGTGGGTTTGGCGGAGAGATGCTCCATCAGGCTTTTATATACTCCCATGGCTGTTCCCACCGAAGAAACGGTCCTTGACGCCGCTATGGCGATAGAATTCGCCAAACCTCTTTTTGATGACAACGGCGACGTCGATAAAGTTATTTACGGCGGCAGGATACTGAACAAAGACAGCTTTGTTGTTGACCGGATAAGAAGTTTTGTTTTCGGGGATAAACAGTATAAGGGTATGCCGCTGGGTACCGTCACCATTTTTCAGGGTGATGTCAGGGTGTCTACGAATGTTCCCGACAGGGAAGGCAACAGGGCAATCGGCACGAGAGTTTCAAAAGAAGTTTATGACAAAGTGATTAAGAACGGATATTCTTGGTTTGCGCGGGCTTTTGTCGTTACAGGATGGTATATAACCGCTTATGAACCTATAAGAGATATCAATGGAAAAGTAATAGGGATGCTGTATGTGGGTATACTGGAGAGACCTTACTCGGATCTGTTCAGGAATGCCGGACTGTTGTTTATTATGGCGATTTTTTCTGCGGCGCTGATAGCCATTATACTTGGGATTATCCTGGCAGAGTCCATTTCAAAACCGGTAAGGGAAGTTTTGTGCTGCACCGGAAAACTTTCCGGGGGCGATTTAACGTGCAGGGTAGGCACCCAGACCAAAATTAAAGAGCTTAACCAGCTTGCGGAAGCGTTTAACGATATGGCCATAAAACTCAACCAGCGGGACGAAAGCCTCCGGATATCGAACGACAAGCTGGAGACACTTAACAAAAGTTATATAGACCTTATCGGTTTTGTAGCCCACGAACTGAAAGGAATTCTGTCTTCCACGATGCTTGACGCCTATTCGGTCAGGGACGGGTTTCTGGGGTTGATTAATTTTAAGCAGAGGAAAGCTCTCGACTCGGTTTGCAAAAAT
>JAQUNG010000084.1 GCA_028717725.1 bacterium
ACTTTGGGTATTCTCCGGTTCTGTTCTCCCTCATATCTTCTATTATCGACTCCTTCAATTCCATTATTTTCCCGATAAACTCTATCTGCCTTTCATACTGCAGGACTTTAACGAAATTGTCTATCAGTTCCAGATATTTTCTATTCCTGTAAACCTGCAGTCTGTTTTTCGCGGCTTCAAGCGCAACCTTCGCTTCTTCTATCATATATTGCTGGCTTATATCGAAAAATTTGCTTTCTATAATCATAAACGCTTTCGTGGTATTGGTTTTATCCCCGGTAGTGTATGACTCGTTTTCGACAGCCATACCTCCCTTCAAAACAGGATTGTTGTAACACCTTGCCATCTTAAGTTTGAATTCCTGCAATTCGACACCCTTTTCGAGAGCAAGCTCCTCCGCAACCTTATTTTTTTCTGCCAATTCAAGTACTTTTTCGAATGTCATATTCAGGAATTCAGCGCCGGAATCGGTCTTATCCAACTCATCCCTCGAAATTCTCAAATACTCATAAGTATAATCGGCCAGAAGCTGGCGCAGCAGCAGTTTCGCGGACAAAAGCTGTTCGGTTTTTTTAAGCAATTCTTCTACCGGAAGGTCGACCCTTTCTTTCATCAGCGCTATAGTCTCCTCGGCTTTCGAGATAAACTCGGTTATAGCTTCAACCGCAGCGGAAAATTCCCGAACCCTGCAGTTCCGCTCCACGTTATCCGACTCTATGGCATCATTTTCCACTTTTATGTCTAATCCGGCCATATCGGCAGCGGCTTTTCTGAATTTTCTGGAACTTTCGGAATAACCGAAATCCGTCACGAAAACATTCAATATCAGGGCCGATGTGGCTCTGTAAATCGCGGGCGTGTCTTTTATAGTATCCTGTTCCATTGTCCCCGTAGATGAGGCAACCAGTTCAAGAAACGGCCGGTAATCGACTTTCTCCTCCGCTTTTGCGGCTTCATAGGCTTTTGTCAGTGTGCCGATTTTATATTCGGGAAGCCGTAAATGTTCTTCAAGAACCAGGTTTCTGGCCTCTTCAAGCGTTTCGGGCAATTCAGAAACCCTGACTACAAGCGTTTCATATTCTTCAAGCCCCAGCAGGATTTTTATATTTCTCTGGGCTTCTTTAAACATTCCGTATGATGCAATCGTTTCTTTGAAAAAAGGCGTAATATAATACTCCGCCTGTAAGATATCCAGCCTCGCGTATCTGGGGTCTTTCCTCATCCTCTCAAGTTGACGTTCCGCTTCCTTATAACTTTCAAGGCAGACCAGCACTTCTTTCTGGGACAGTGAAATGCGCAGATAAGCTTCCATAAGCTCTATGAATCTTTCCTGAAATGTGGAAAGCATATCCGCCAATTCGGTTTCCCGGTTTTTATCGAGCGAATTTATCCTGTCGACAAGGTCCGAATCGAATTTATATGTGATATTCAGCCGCTGGTTCAGATACGCGCCCTGCGCATTGCTTATCTTGTAAAAAAGGTCCACGGGAGCGGTTATTCCGGCTATGGCTGTAAGTGAAGGGAAAAATGCGGAGACTTTTATTTTGTCAAGTTCCAGTTCTGTCCTCTTTATTATAAGTTTCTGCGCGGCGATGTCCCTGTCAACTTCGTAAAGCCTATTTATCGTGTCTTTTATGGTGAGATTATTGTAGTCTATGCTGCCTATTATACGGGGTTCTCTTTCATAGACGACTTTCTCGAGAAAACTGATTTCAGCAGGAATACCGCCGTCTTCCGCGCGAGACATTGTCAGGCAGAAAACAGAAAAAATACAGATAAAAAATACGCTTTTCGCCGTCCTCCGGAAAATACGCGATATACTCATTATCACCTTATGATATAAATTAAAATTTAATTCAAAATTATATCATTACGGAGAGATTTTTCCAAGAAAACGGAAAAGGAATTTTAGAAACATAACCCCTCTACCGAAACTCAACATCTGTTTGTTCCAGTGTAAGGGGATTTAAACCGTTTTTGGCAAATATATACCACGCGGCTACGGATACAAAACCCCTGTCCTGCCTCACCCATTCAAAGCTACCTGATTTATTGGCGGTGTAGGGAAAGGCTTTGAGCGCCGCGCCGTTTATTTTCCTGTTTATTAAGAACTTATCCAACTCGTTAGCGTAAAAGTACCCTCTGTGTTTGTCTCCGCACGAGATAAAAGCGCACGCAATATGCCCTGTGCCGTCGAGCCAGATATTGTCTATTTCCATATCGGCGGAATGATAAAAACCCGTGATTTTTTCTCCGTTAAAATCCGTTGTTTTCCTGTATCTTAAGTCATATTCCGGAATATTCAGCAGTTCGGCGTAATCTTTCCCGAATGCCAGCACGCGCCATGTGTACAAATCAAGGGGAAGACTTTTGCCTTTTACCGTTTTATCCAGCCATTTCCGGATTTTTTTCGCGTAATCGTTTTCCCCGCACAGCATAAAAGCGGCGTAACAATCGATATTGCCTTCCGGATGCCCGTGGTCTTCATGCAGTCTGCTGTCGCCTTTGCGCCATCCGTGCCGAACATATCCACAGGTTTTGTCTTCCGCTTTATACCATGATTTAAGCAGATTTTTCAGCAGTTCCGTTATCCTTCCATACCTGTCGGAAGAATATGTCTTTTCATAATATTTATAGGCGATTAAAAGCCACGCCATATCTCCCATCCACCTGTCGCTTGCGCCCGGGTTATGATACGCCGGGGTGCCTCTCGACTCGTTAAGCTCGACAAACTGGAAAAATCCCCTCGGTTCGTTCTTATAGAAAAAGTTCTGTATCCGCGGACAGGGGTTGGCTTCAAAAGTCATACCGGAGAAAAAATCAAGTATCCTTTCCGCTCTTTCTTTCTCTCCTTTTAGGATAAACGCCATAGCGACAAGCGCGTTATTGAAAGTCTGCGCCTGGTTGCATTCCATAGACGGCAAAAGCTGTTTCTCGGGAGAAGATGTATCCTGAACGGTTTTCAGCCATTCGAGAACAAGCATTTCTTCGGGAACAAGTTTTTCCGCTCTTCTTTGTCTTTCGCCCATCCCCGGAAGTTCGCTGTCTGGATCGATAACGGGACCGGAAGGAGGAAAAGACGCCGGAAGCCCTTCTTTCCAGAAGCCTATTTCGTCAAGCCAAACCGTACCATTACCCCTTCCCGAAAACGCGAGAGAAATTTCGGAAAGAGCGTCCAGATTATCGTCGCCCCCCCACGCATATTCCAGTGTGTTGCCGTATACTATAATGCTCCGCCAGTCTTTATAACTTTTATCGAGTTTTACCTTCCTCCAGAACGTAGAACCGTCCCTGTCTATAAACTTTATTTCCATATCTCCCGTTGCCCTCGCTTTAACCAGAAAAGCGAAAGGGGTTTTTTCGGAAAAACTCCCGGAAAGTTTTTTATTGAACTGGACCCATCCGCCGCCTTTTTTAAGTTCATATTTTATCTTAAGACCCGGGCCGTAAGCGGCTTCGCACACGTTTATCTCTATTGAACTTCCGCCGTCTGTACCTATAACCCACAATTCCGGGTTATCCCACGCTTCTTTTACATAAGTTTCCGGAGTTTCCGGCAATTCAATTCCGATGTCTTTCTCGTCGCGCGCCGTTTCCGCAGGCGGTTGTTTTTCTTCCGCCGCTTTTTCTTCGACAGACGGCACGACGTCGGCGAATCTGGATTTTCTCGCGGCGGCAGAACAAACCGCCGTGACGGCGCAGATTAAAATAATGGATATAAACGCTTTTTTCATTTTCGCTCCTTCAAAAAATCCTGTTGTTAATATTTTAACCTACGGAATTAAAAAAAACCCTAAAAATCATTCAACCCAACCGCGACCATAAAACTTGTCCTTTTCCGCGCCGGACAGTTTCATTTCGCTGTCTCGCAGCCAACCGGCGTGCCCGTCCACGTAAAGACAGTTTATCCCGTCGCCGTGAGGCCTTTCATCCCATGTGTTATAAGGATAATCATACATATACGCGTAAACGCCGAAATCCTTATTTTTAAGTTCCCTCAATGATTTGCCTCCCGAAGAATATCCGTTAACCTCATAATCAAGTATGATATTCCCGCTGCTGTTCTGGTCATCGAACACGTCATCTCTCCAGCCGGCGTTCAGCGTATTCCGGTTCGCCGGACACCTGTAAACATCAATACCGTCTATGTAAGAGTCGAACCTTCTTATAATATCCGAAAATGCGTTCCAGAGATGGACGCCGTTACACACGAGATAAGGGAATTTTTCGTCCTGCTCGATAAAATACATCTGGAGCGCGACGCCTATTTGTTTGAGATTGCTGTAACACACCGCCTGTTTTGCTTTATGCCGGCCTTTCTGAAGCGCCGGCAGCAAAAAACCCGCGAGAACCGATATCACGGCAATTACCACCAGCAATTCAATGAGCGTAAACCCCGTTGGGGAATTTTTTTTCACACCGTTTCTCATAACAGTAATCCCCGCCGTGTCCTGATTCATTCCGACAAAACGGCCGTCCTTATAACTTTCTTGTGGGGGAAAGAGGGAAAACCCTTTTATCAAGAACGGCCGTCCTGAAAAAACATTATTATTTATTTTTTTTCCTTGAAAAAGCTATCAGTCCTAGCAAACCTCCCGTGAGCAGCACTATTGTGCCGGGTTCCGGAACGGGATTAGCGTCAAGATAAGCGTTGTCGAAATACGCGGTCCCGGTGCCTCCGTCTACTGTCTGGTTGATAAAAAACGCGAGAGAAGCGTGAGTCGCGTTAAGGGGCGCTATTCCGCTTATATCAAGCATTGTCCAATCATTCGTCCCGCTTAAAGGAGCCGATGCGCCTACCGTGCCTACCCAGCTGCCCGAATTAAACCAGTCTATTTTTACCGTTACCTCTTCATTGATAAGATTCTCGGTTTTGACAAATATACTGCCGTAATATGTTGTCCCGGATACGACAGACACCAGAGTATTGTCATACATAAAATAATCATCTCCGGTTCCCGTATTGGAATTTGAAACAAACTTAACGGATTTCGAACCGTCTATGCCTGTTCCCGCGTTTCCGTAAGTTCCCACGTGCTGGTTAGTTCCCCACGGGCCCCACCATGCGCCCTGTTCAGCGTTTTCGAATCCGGCATTCGTCAAAAGATTCGCATGCGCCGGAACCGTTAAAAGGCCGAGCATCAGCGTCAGTACGGCTACCGCCAACAAATTCTTCATCAGTTACCTCCCCTCAACTTTATATGTTTTTACTGGCCTGAGCTCACAATGAGCTCAAAATCGTCAAAATAAGCTTTTCCTCTTGAAGAAGGTTTTGTCCCTTTATTAAAAGCAAGGATTCTCGCTTCCGTAGCGCCTCTCGGAACCCTTGCGCTGACATCAAGCTTTACCCATCCTTCAGTTACACCTTTTATATGTCTGCTCTCGCTATGTCCCGAACCCAAAGGTTCATTATCATTCCAGAATTCCACTCTTAAGAATACTTCCGCGCTGTCTGTCAGCACGTCACTCGAAGGATTATTCACCCAGGCGCTTACTTCCAGCGTCTGTCCAGGATTTACCGATATAATCTGTCCGTAACAGCCCATACCTACTCCATATATTTCCCTGCATGCGGAGGCACTGCCGCTGCGAAACTGGGACGATTCTATGTTTCCCGAGCTTTCGCCGTCGTTCCAGTTGTACCATTCGAATTCTCCGTCTTCAAAACCCTTGTTGAATATCACCTCTTCGGCAGTCGCCCAGCCCATTCCCCTGATAAAGAATATGAGCGTAAAAATACAAAATGTCCTTAACCCCCTTTTCCCCTTTTTCACAATCACACCCCCTTTTAATTAATATATTTATTATAACTTAAATATTTTACTTAAAACTCAAAAAAATTAATTTATTTACTCTAAATAAAATGTTTTACTATAAATAATTATAATAACTTTTAAAATATTGTCAAGTATGTTCTTTTGATTAAGCAAAAAAGATGGGGGACTTATCGCGTAATTACTTTTATATAAATAGGTTACAAATTTATTTTTTCAAGTGGATTTTTAGAATATTCATAAAAACCACAACTAAAAGCAGGCCCAGAATACCTATAAAAGCGCCTACCAATCTTTCCCTTAAAATATGCTCCGAAATATCATTTTCATGAATTTTAGCCACAATATCTATTGTGCTGTCATCGGTGTTTACCAAAGGAACCAGTTCTTTTTTCCGCTTTTCAAGCCGGCTTATAGTTTCTTTTGCCTGAGAGAGCAATATATTCTGTTCTTCGATATATCTCTGGAGTTTGGATACGGACCCGTCTATCTCGCACAATTCTTTCCTTTTCTCTAAAATATGTCCCTTTATTGTCTTATTCAGCTTCAAGGCGGAAAAATAAATAGCGGCGGAAGCAAGAATAATTGATACTGCGCAAAGCCCTATAATCAATACGAGCGTTTTATATCCCTTTTTATTTATGTTCATGGATTTATAAAAAGCGGATACCGCCATAATCAAAGCGGATATGCCCAAAAAAATCTGGGTTATGAAACCGATGTCCACAGTAACCTCCTTTACGGGAAATACATATGATCCAGTCCTTTTAATCGGAACTGTCTGCTTCCGGCTGAATACCGGCCAAAGCTTCAACCGCAGCCCTGCTGATGTTTTCATCTTTGCTCTCGGCAAGAGGCTTCAGAAACTCGACGGCTCTTTTATCCCCTATTTTGCCGAGGCTCTTTACCGCCTCTACTCTTACACCGTAATTCTGGTCATCGGCAGCCATTTTTATCAAAGGATCGACAGCTCTCCTGTCTTTCTCCTGTCCCAGCAACATCACGGCTCTCCACCTGATGTGGCTGGAACCGTCGCTCAGATCATTTATAAGTTTGTCAATTTTATCGGCAGACGCAAACCCGGAAAAACCGCACAGCATAAAACAAAAAAGACATGATAAAAAAACCCTGTTTTTCAATTTTTCGCCTCCTTTCGACATTTTTTTATTTTACCAGCATTGCCGCGCGTATTTCACCCGCTTTTTTCGCGCCCGCCAGATATTCGGCAACAGAACAGGCGAATTCCAGAGCCGCTCCCGGACCCGCCGCCGTGATAACGTTGCCATCCCTGACCACGGATTTACCCGTAAATTCAGCGACGCTTTTCAGCATGGGTTCCGTGCCCGGGAAGCCCGTCGCCTTTTTGCCCGCAAGAACACCCGAAGGAACCAGCACATAAGCGGGCGAAGCGCAGATCGCGGCTATCAGGCGGCCTTTACGGTTTAAATTTTTTATCGAATCCATTACTTCGGAAGAAGCGGCCAAATTCGCGGCTCCCGGCATTCCTCCCGGCAGTATCAGGGCATCCGCATCGACGATTTTCTTAAATAAAAAATCCGTTTCTATCTTCAATCCTCTCGAACCGGCGATAATTTTCCCGCCGAGCCCCGCCA
>JAQUNG010000085.1 GCA_028717725.1 bacterium
ACTTCGGCGTTTTTGACGCCGGATTTCATAAGGGTTTTTTCTATCATCTCCGCATGGTGGTATGTGTTTATTACTATTTTTTTAAAACCGCAGGATACAAGCCGGTTAATTGTCAATGTTATAAGGGGAAATTCAAGTATGGGCATTAACGGTTTAGGCAGATAATCGGTAATGGGTTTAAGGCGTGTTCCGTAACCTGCCGATAAAATCATCGCCTGCATAATTATTTATTATTCCCTCCCATAGTTATTTTTTTCGGTTTACCCTCATTTTCCCTTAAGTTTGGGGAAATCCTGCCGATATATTTTTTCAGAATTTCCGCCGCTTCCCTCAACTCGTCGTAATTTTTAGAGTAATCCCATATGTATTTGAAAGTGCGCGGCAGATATTTCGCGTAATCTTTCCTGTTTTTTACGGCGCTTAAGTATCCGAACGTTCCCGCGGCTTTCAAGTTTCTCTGGAAAGCCATAATGTAAAAAATCCTGGTGAAGCGTCCGATATCAGGGCAGGGACAGCGGGATTTATCCAGATAATACCGGATTAATCCGCGAACGGTCTGTTCGGGAAGTTCGGAATATGAATCTTTCAGCAGAGAGCACAGGTCGTATTGCCTCGGCCCCATTCTCGCGTCCTGAAAATCCAATATAAAAACCTCTCCTTTACTGAAGAAGATGTTCCTGCTGTGGTAATCGCGGTGAGTTACGACCCTGGGTTCTTTTTCAAGTATCGAGCATATGCGCGAAAACAGATATTTCAGAGAAGAGGAATCTTGTTTGTCCATATTGACGCCCATAAAATTTCTTACGGTGTGCTCAAGAAAGAAGTCGAGTTCCCGCATCAGTTTGTCGAAATCGAAAAAACTGCCGGAAATAACCGGACAGGAAGAAGGTTCTTGGATGTTGTGGATTTTTATCAGTTCGTCGATGCATTTTTCATACGGTTTCCTATATTCTTCCGGACGCAGTCCCGACAAAAGCTTTTCCATGCTTATGTCTCCGCAGTCGGACAGGTATATTACGCCGGAATCATAATCGATGTCCCTGATTTCGGGAACACGTATGGAATTTTCGAGAAAAAACTTATTTATTGCGATAAAAGGAAAGTCGCCTGCAAAAGAGGAATTATTTACCATGGCTATCACGGTTTCGGGTTTTTTCCCGACCCACAGCCTGAAGTAATCCCTGTCGGAAGCGTCTCCTTTCAGTTTCAGCGCTTTTGTTACGGGAGATTTTAGTTTTTTCCCCGCTGCGGAAATCAGTTTTTTCTCAGTTAAGATCATAACTTTCCCCTTCGCGGGGCACGACGGAATTACGGATTCCCGCGGTGGCCAGGTGGCCGGCGAAGGCGAGAGACTGGTCTTCATCCCCGTGCACAAGGAAGAAAGATTTGGCGTTTGAATTTACGGATTTCGCGTAAGACAGCAATTCATCTCTGTCCGCGTGAGCGCTGAAAGCGTTTTCTACGACAATTTCCGCGTTCAATTCATATTCATCCCCGAAAATTTTTATTTTGGGCGCTTTTTCGACTATTTTTCTTCCCAGGGTTTCCGGAGCGCAGAATCCGACCATCATTACGGTGTTTTTTGGATCGGTTACGGTGTTTTTCAGATGGTGCAGGATTCTTCCTCCTTCACACATCCCTGAGGAACTGATGATGACACAGGACTTTTTGAAATTATTTAATTGTTTGGATTTTTCGGCCTCTCTTATGTATTCGCAGTTGGCGAAACCGAACGGATTGTCATTTGACAGTATATAGCGGTATACATCTTCGTTGTAGCATTCCGGATGTATCCTGAATATTTCCGTCGCATTGACCGACAGTGGGCTGTCGACGAAAACGGGGACTTCGGGTATTTTTTTCTTTGCGGTGAGTTCATGCAGAAAGTAAACGACCTGTTGTGTCCTGCCCACCGAAAACGAAGGAATAATGACTTTGCCGCCGCGTTTGCAGGTGTTGTTGATCACTTCGGCAAGCCTGGATTCTATATTGTCCGTGGAATGATGGTTCCTGTCGCCGTAAGTTGTTTCCATTATTATGTAATCCGCTCCCGGCACGATTTCCTTGTCTCTCAATATAGGCATATGTTTTCTCCCTATATCCCCCGTGAACAGGATTTTCACGGGCCGGCTGTTTTCTTTGATAGAGAGTTCCGTAATTGCCGATCCGAGAATATGACCCGCGTCATAAAATTTCAGTTTTACGCCATTTCCTATGGTAAATTCCCTGTGGTAATTTATGGAAACGAATCTGCGCATCGCTTTTTCCGCGTCTTCGAACGTATAGAGGACTTTAAACGGTTTTTCCCCTCTTCTTTCTCTTTTTCTGTTTACGTAATTTATATCGTTTTCCTGCAGGTGCGCGCTGTCCTGCAGAAGTATGCCGGCCAAATCGCGCGTGGCGTGCGTGGAAAATATCATTCCGTCAAATCCCTGTCTGCATAAGCCCGGAATATTTCCGCAGTGGTCTATATGAGCATGAGATAAAACGACAACATTTATTGATGACGGTTTAAAGGGAAAATTTTTGTTTTTATCATATGTAGCTTCTCTTTTTCCCTGAAAAAGGCCGCATTCAAGCAATATCTTTTCGCCGTTTGCTTCTATAAGGAATTTTGAACCGGTTACTGACCGCGCTCCGCCGAAAAAAGTTAATTTCATCGATTTCTCCTGTCAATGCGGTTATATGGCCCCAAGAAAACCATTCTATAATTATATATATCAGAATACTTTTATCATATAAAAATGTTTTATTTTCCGCTTGCTGTGTGTAATATGATGCGGAATGCGCTTATAAATGCCGGTTTTGTTGTCCATTATTTTTACGCAGAATACTGTTTTAGGAAATTTTAAATATTTTTTATGTATTGTAATATGTTGCTCCACAGATAATAGCGTATGCGGCACACTCCGGATTTTAAAGAAATCCCTTGAATTATTCTTCGGATTTGTTACAATACGGCGAGTATTCTGTAAAATCATTTATTTAAAATTATCTTTGAGCCGTTTGGCTGACTCGGAAGCTGGTATTGTTGAAAGAGTTGCATATAACTACAGGCAGCCGGACCGAATTTGTTGACATTACCGATAAAATCAGGGCTGTTGTGAAAGAGTCGGGGGTTAAAGACGGTTTATGTTTTGTCTTTGTTCCTCATACCACGGCGGCTGTTACGATAAACGAAAGCGCGGATCCCGATGTCAGAAAAGACATACTTGATTTTTTGAACGGGCGGGTTCCCCGGGACGGCTCGTATAAGCATATTGAGGGAAATTCGGACGCGCATATAAAATCTTCCGCGCTGGGAGCCGGTCTGACGGTTATTGTAAAAGAAGCGGACCTTGTTTTAGGCACATGGCAGGGGATATATTTTTGTGAATTTGACGGCTCGAGAGAAAGACAGGTTCTGGTAGAAGTTATGAGCAGATAACCGAAACGGAAAACGGAGATAGGATGAAAAGATATTCTGTATACGAAGGGAAATATCCCAGGGAAGTAGTATTGCTTAAGTCATTTTCATGTGGTTTTAAGGGCTGTGTTTTCTGCGATTGTTCATCGGAACACTCAAAGAGCGAAAAAGAGATAATAGAAATCGCTTTGTCCGAGCTCGATAAAGTTACGGGTGTGTTCAGGCGGCTTGAAGTCCTGAACTCGGCTTCTTTTTTCGATTTTCCCATCCAGGTCTGGGAGATGATAAAAGACACGGTTGAGCGAAGGGGTATAGAAGAACTCATAGTTGAAGCGAACTGGAACTACAAAAAAAGGTTCAGGGAAATAACAGAATTTTTTAACTGTAAGATCAGGATAAAAGTCGGTGTCGAAACCTTTGACCATAAAATCAGGAAATCCGTGATGAAAAAAGAAATAGAATTTTCGGGACCCAAAGAGATAATCAGATTTACCGATTCCATAAGACTGCTTGTGGGGCTCAAGGGGCAGACACAGAAAAGCGTAAGAAACGATATATCCATAGCGCTGTCCTATTTTGATTATATAAGCGTCAATCTTCTCCATAAAAACAGAAAAACAAACTCCAGGCGCGATTCAAAGCTTATTGAGTGGTTCAATGAGGAATACAAAGACCTTCATGTGGTTCCGGGGGTCGAGATTCTTACGCAGAGAATAGACCTTGGGGTGGGAAAAAAGGATTTATTCCAGCAGTAAAACTTATTTTTCCCCGTCAAGTTTTTTAAGAAAGACAAGCCCCCTGCATATGTTTTCCGCGCCTTCCACTGTCCATTTTGCCGGAAAATCCCTGCATTGTTCGGGCCTTGCTTCGTAAATGCCGCATATCGAGCCCTCAAGAAAAACACATTCGCCCCCCGGTTTTTCCGTTAGGCTTAATCCCTGTCTGTCGTCGGTAAGTCTTGTAAAAGATTTAATAAATGTTTTTTCGCTGATTTCCAGAAAATCGGCTATTTTTTTTATATCGCTGTCTTTCAGGTGGACATAGCCGTTCCACCGGCAGCATTCCCCGCATTTTACACAGATGAAATTATGCTTCTCCATAATATTTTGACATTATAACCGCGGAGGCCGTTTTCATGGAAGATTAAAAAGAAAGCGCCGCGAAAAATATATATCGGTTGACAGTCTTTAAATCCTGTGGTATATAACCGGTATATGTAATATGCCTTATGCAGGAATAAACATAAGCATAACCGGTTGATTATTGGTATTATTAAAATATCGGGAGGTAAAAAAGATGAAAAGATTTATTTTGTGCCTGGTTGCGGTTTTTCTGGCGGGAAACGGCTATGCCGTTGTAGTGGATGATTTTGAAGACGGCGATTATTCCAATCCCGAATGGTGGGTCTTTGATAAAATAGAACCCCGGGTTGTAAAAAACGAAGCCGGCGATAAGAGAAGGGGGAAATACTTCCTTGAGATAACGGGGGATGTCCAGGGATGGTACAGCGGCGGAATGGGTATGTATGTGGCGGATAAAGTTGATTGCGCGGCGGCGGGCAGTATGCTTCTGGATGTTTACGGTTACGGGAAGGATTCCGGGCAAATCAAAATTGAAATCGTGGACGATGATAATTTTAACTGGGAATGCGAACAGGATGATAATTACAAACTTGTTAATGACGACCAGTTTGTATATCAGTTTCCCGTTAACTGGGAGGGATGGAAGACCGTGGAAATTCCATTTTCCAAGTTCAAAGACTCCAATCCTGGGATAGGAGATGATGAGTTTAATCCCGAAAAAGCGGACGGCAGTTCGGGCGGGCTTCTACAGTTCAACATTATATTCATAGGGTCCAAGTCTTCGGGCAACGTGCGCCTGAAAATTGATAATATAGCGTTTGAATGAATTATGCGCGTTCCGCGCCGGAAGGGACATTAAATCAATGTGCCTTCCGGCGTTTTTTTATTTTAATTTTTTAATATTATGGTAAAATGAGCGGAATTAAGGCTGCGTTATGAAAAAAACAGTTATAGTTATCATCTTATTTTTAATTGTGTGCTATGTTTTCTATGATGTTATAGCTTTGTGGTTTGAAGGATTTGCCTTGCGGCACAAAGATTCTTTCTGGGCTCCCGCCGCGCTCTATAAACTGGGCGGTTTATCTATGTTCATTCTGAAATATGACATTGCTTTAAGCAGCTATACGAAAGCGGTGGACGCATTTCCCGTATATTCATTGAGTGACGAAGCCATGTACAAAATAGCGCTTATATACGAGAAGCAGAAAAGATGGAAAGACGCCGTGGCGCATTATAAGAAGTTTGTGCGAAAATACCCGAAGCACGCATGGGCGCCGAAAGCCGATGAGAAAGTCGAGAAAATAGAAGGGATTTACCTGCAATGAGAAGAATAATTATTTTTACGGCGGCGGTTTTTCTTTCGGTTCTTGCGGGGTTTGCTTCCGGAACGGAATACCCCCTTTACAAAAAAACAGGCCTGACGAACCCCAAATGGGATCTTGATGTCGAAAAAGGGTTTAACCGTTATGAGACTTTTCGGTACGACGAGGCTATGACCTATCTTGAAAAAGCGGTAAACAGCGGATGCGAAGACGGACTTGTGCTCTACAGGCTGGCGGCCTGTTACGCAAATGACGAACAGTATAAGAAGTCGATCGAATATTTTAAAAGAGCTGTAAAATCGCTGCGTGCGAAATATACGAAACACAGGTATTATTCCGATGCCTATTACAACCTCGGCAGCGCCTATATGAGGCTGAACAATCTGGAATCGGCCGCTTCGCAGTATGAGGAAGCTGTAAGGATAAACCCAAAAAATTTCAACGCGTTGAAAGGTCTCGGATTTGTCTGTTATGAAAAAGGGAACCTGAACAAATCAGCCAAATATTTCAGGGACGCGCTTGATATAAATCCCAAAGATGTTTCTTCCCTGTTAAAACTGGCTACGATACACAGGAGACTTAACCAGAACGACAAAGCACTTTCATATCTTAACGAGGCCCTGAAATGTAATCCGAATTCAAATAAGGTATATACGAGTATGGGAGTTACATACGACACGCTGGGAGATATCGACAAAGCGATTGAATGTTTTAAAAAGTCGTCCGAGCTCAAGGAAGATGCTTTGACATATTCGTATCTCGGCATATCTTTTATGAAAAAAAATAATTATCAGGAGGCCGAGAAATATTTCCTGAAAGCGGAGAAAATAAATCCCGCGCTTAAAGAAGCGCTTTTTAACCTGGGCTTGTTATATTTCAATAATTCGGAGCTTGATAAGGCGAGGGAACAGTACAGGCTTGCTCTGAAAGAGTATCCGGATGACGTTGCCGCGCTTTCTATGATGGGAATGATAGAGACAAAAGCGGGGAATACGGCAAAAGCCGTGGAATGTTACGAGAAAGCCCTGTCAATCGACGGTACAATTCCGGTGGTGCATCTCAGTCTTGCCAATATAAATTTTGATTCAAAAAACTGGATGTCGGCAAAAAACCATTACAACTCTTTTATAAAATATTCCAAAGACACGACAATGAACAAGGATATCGAACAAAAAATATCAGAGTGCGATAAGATGATGAAGGAAGCGGACAGCCGCAAAAAAAGTGGTCTGTGACCTTCCCCGTTAAAGGAGGAATCTATGGTCGGTAAATTTATAACGGAATTCATGAGCAAATACAGAAAAGCCGGATTGACGTTCGATGATGTTTCTTTGGTTCCTCAGTATGCCGACTTTCTGCCTTCCCAGACCGA
>JAQUNG010000086.1 GCA_028717725.1 bacterium
TACCTCCGGAGCGGTCACTACATACGCGCTGGACGCCGGCGGTAACAGGATTGGAGACCCTGTTACGGTAAGTTTCAACCAATTTCTGACACAGGCAGGCAACCAATATTCCGGCAATACGCAATCACTTAGCCAAACCCTCGCCGACTCAATCAACAGTCAGGCGGGCAACTTGCAGAATATGCTTCAGGCGTCTCTCAACATTACACTGTCTCATGCCGGTTCAAATTTAAGCCCTGCCGACGCTCAGGCGGCCATTGATGCGGGATTGGAAATCGCCGTCCAGGCGGCTATCGAAGCCCTAGCGGAAGCGGGCATCAACATAAACGGCCCGATAAATTCGTTCGTCACATTCGGAGAAGCTCTTGATATACTTTCGCAGGGTATAAACCCCCATGCCGACGGGTACCAGCCTCCTCCGGGAGGCAGAAGACTGCCCCCGAACATCCCGGGCTTTTCTCCGGAAAATCCAGCAAGCCAGTCTTAAATCTATCCGTCCGTGAGGAAAAAATCTTTCAATTTGACTTATGCGCTCCAATACAGGAAAATATATAAAGTAACTTTCGGAGAAAGATTAAGCGGATGAAGCAAAAATTCTCCTATTTCATATTTATACTGTTTCTACCGGTCTTTTCGGCGGCGTTCACAAACCTGAGAGCGGAAAACATATCAAAACCCGCTTCTTCCCTGGTTTCAACACTGGAATCCGACAGAGGCAGACCACTGACACTTGATGAACGGATTTCATTCGGGAAAAAGAAAATCGAAATGAAAACCGAACTGGAAAAAGCAAAATCGCGTTTCATAGAGGAACTCTCAAGGATAACAGGGCTTGCCGCCCTGACCATAACCAATAACCTCACGAAAACAGACAACGCGGACGCAATCTCGGCCGAACTGGAAAAAACAACCAGGAAAAAGTTCGGTTCATCGGAAATAAGGCGGATTCAAAACGCCCAAAACGCGGAAAAAGAAAAAATCAGGGAAATCCGCAAAAAATATGCTGGAGAATTTTCGAAAATAACAGGACTTGAAGAAGAAACAATCATGGATTATCTGCCCGTTCACGGTTTGTGATTTATGTTGCCCGGACTCCGAATCCCGAATTTTACAATTCTTTTTTTGTTCGTTTTATTAAATTCCGCCTATTGTCTGTGCGACACGGACACGTTCGAAACCCAGCGTTATATAGAACAGCTCTCATCCCCGACCGCAGAGGAAAAAGCCCAAGCGGCAAGAATACTGCGGAACAGAATGGGAACAAAAGATATACCTGAAGCGGTTGAACCTCTGATAAAAGCCCTTGGAGACCCTGCGGCCGACGTCAGATTCGCCGCTGCGACGGCGCTTTCGCAATCAAAAAACCCGAGAGCTTTTCACCCTTTAGCAGAAGCTTTGAAAGACGAGGATTCATCCGTTCGCAAAGCCGCCGTTTACGCTCTCAGAGAATTCAAAAACCTGCAAAGCGTGAACGCGCTGATTCCTCTCGCCTCGGATAAGGAGCACAGGGTCAGGTGGACAACCGCGTTCTCACTCGGACAAATAAAAGAAAATGTATCGGTTTCCGCCCTTATATGGATGTTGCAAGACAAGGAACCCGGCGTCCGCTCGGCCGCGGAATACGCGCTGGGGCAGATAGGAAACAGGAAAGCGGCGGATTACCTGATAGAGGCTCTTAAAGACGCCGATGTCAATGTCAGAGGAACTGCGGCAAAATCACTGGACCAATTAACGGGGGAAAATATCGGTGAAAACTATTCCAGATGGAAAGAATGGCAGAAAAAACAGCTCTGATCCGGAATAAGTTTATCTCCGCCAAACAGGCACCTGCATATGAAAGACTTACAATAAAAAACAATAACTGATATAATTATTTTATTATGGATGAGCGTAAAACCACATTCGTTTCCTCTTTAAAAAATTTCTTTTTCGCTGGAATAGCAACCATATTCCCCTTATTTGTTTCCGTTTATATCATAATCATCATATTCCGTTTCGCCGACCAGCTTACGGGCAAATATGTCAATGCCCTGCTTATGAAAGAATACGGTTTTTCCATACCCGGGCTGGGGTTTCTGACAACAATCCTTCTCATACTGATAGTCGGGTTCATATCAAGCCACATAATCGGGATAAAGCTTTTTCCCGTCTTTGAGAAATTAATACTAAAAATCCCCTTTATAGCCCATATTTACCCTTCGGCAAAGGAACTGTCCGATTCCCTTTTCAGTTCAAATAAAAAAGCTAAATTCAAAAAAGTCGTCCTTGTTGAATATCCCACAAGAGAATCGTATTCTCTCGGGTTTATAACCAATGAAGAACTTGATGAGCTGAACAGGAAAGCGAATAAAAACCTTATAACAGTATTTATGCCGCTTGCCCCGGCGCCTTTTTCGGGAATAATACTTTTTGTTCCAAGAAACAAAATCATCGAACTGGACATTTCGGTGGATAAAGCAATCAAATGCATTGTTTCGGGGGGAGTGATTCCGCCTCAGAACGGCAGGATTTAAGTCTGTCCAAGGCTGCCCAGCCAATTAAGAACCTTTTTCCTGATATCATCTCTTATTTTTCGGGTCTTTTCCATCTTGTCCCGCGCGCTGCCTTCCAAAGCGGACGGGTCCGGGAAACCCCAGCGCGCCTTCTCGGCATTACCCGGAAAAACAGGGCATGCTTCTTTCGCAGACTCGTCGCATACGGTAATTATATAATCGTATTTTTTGCCCTGTTTAATAAAATCACGGACGCTCTTAGTCCTGTTGCCGGAAATATCGATTCCGTCTTCTCTCATCACATCCACGACCACAGGATTTAATTTTCCGGGTTCCAAACCGGCGCTCTCCGCGAAAAACCTGTCCGGCGCGAATTTCTTCAGATAAGCCTCCGCCATCTGGCTTCTCGCCGAATTATGGATACATACAAAAAGGACTTTTTTCATCGGATGTTCAGCGCTCTATATATCCTTTCCCGTCACAGGATGAACAGGTTTTCCAGACAGTTTTTTTCTCAACGCCGTTTCCGGCGCATTTGGGACACTTGTGCATCAGGCCGCTGTCTTTAAATCCTGATTTTATATATCCCCCGCCTTTGCACATAGGACAGGGTTCCGTTTCTTCGCTCAGCACGCGGCCCGCGCCTCCGCACTCGGGACACCGCTGTTTATTGATAGTTTTTTCAATTTCGCCGATTAAACCGGCAAGAGGTTTTATTTTATCCCCGAGAGATACGGCCCGTTCCGGGAAAACCCTTATAAAAATAAACAACGCGAGGAATGCGGCCGCGAGAATGGACAGAAAATATATCGCTATCTTTTTCATCGCTCTTTTTATTCCCATATTTTATTTGAATGACGCAAAAAAATAAAAGGATTTTTACGAGGTTAAATGTATTGTCCCGCGCAATACCCGGACGACCATGCCCACTGCAGGTTGTAGCCTCCGAGCCAGCCGGTAACATCAAGAACCTCCCCTATAAAATAAAGCCTCTGCACCTTCTTCGATTCGAAAGTCCGTGATGATAATTCATTGGTGTCAATGCCGCCTCTTGTGACCTCAGCCTTACGGTAGCCTTCGGTTTCATGAGGGCGGACACTCCAGGCGTTAAATATTTCCGCAATCTTTTTCATATCTTTTTTGCCGTACTGGCTGACCGGCCTCTCCATATCAAGACCGGCGCTCAAATATGCTACAAGCCTCTTAGGCAATAATGTTGCTAACAGGTTTTTAACCGTTGCGCGGGGTTTTTCTCTTTGCCATAGGGCAAGCCGTTCTTCAAGGTCAATATCCGGAAGAAGATTTATCATAATCTCATCTCCATTATGCCAGTAGTTAGACGCCTGAAGTATAGCGGGGCCGCTCAAACCCCTGTGGGTGAATAAGACCGCGTCTCTGAATGAACAGCCGTTTACCGACACAGAGGCATTAACGGATATACCCGAGAGACTCTTGAAATCTTTCCCCTCTTTCAGAACAAGAGGAACCAGTCCGGGGAGCTGTTTAATGACCTTGATTCCAAACTGTATGGCTACCTTATATCCCAAGGCAGTCGCGCCGGACTCCGGCAGTGACAACCCTCCCGCGGCAATAACCAGCGACTCGGAAGTAAAATCGCCTGAATTTGTTTTTACGCGAAAATCTTTTTCTTTCTCAACTTTTTTCACGCTGCAACCTGTCCGGATTTTCACTCCGGCGGTATCACATTCTTTTAACAAAAGGTTAACGACTGCTTTTGCGCTCCCTCTGCAAAAAAGTTGCCCGTGTTCTCTTTCTTCGTATTTCACGTCATGTTCCTCCAGCAGACTTATGAAATCATGCTGTGTGAAGCGCCGCAGGGCTGATGTGACAAAATGGGGATTGCCCGAGATGTAGTTTTCTTTATCCACGCCCAGGTTAGTAAAATTGCATTTGCCGCCGCCCGAGACAAGGATTTTGGCACCTGCTTCCTTCGAATGCTCAAGCACAAGAACGTTCCGGCCTCTTTTCCCCGCCGCTTGCGCGCACATCAGGCCTGACGCCCCCGCACCTATGATAATGACATTAAAATGGTTTTCCTCTTTCATATTCAAATTAACAGATATTACTCTTAAAGGGGGTTTGTGTCAATCGGGGGACGCATCCAGTAACGGGCGGCGGTACGCCGTACCGTTCAGTGGGTTGTTCGCGTCCTTATCTGAATCTGTCATCTGACTGTCGTGTCTCTACCGTCTTACGGGCTTGCGCAAGCCATCCTGTACGGACGTCCGCAGAGCTGTCAAACTCAGGCACATAGGGTTTGATGTCGAGCAAGGGGGTTCCATCAAGCATGTCCACATTCCGGATGTGAAGCACACCTTTATCGATTCTGTCCAGCTGGACAACGGAAAGACCGATCGGATTCGGTCGCTTGGGGGCGCGTGTCGCGAAGAGACCGCGCGGCTCCTTATCCATGAAGGGAACTACCCTCAGATTGTAGCCTTCGCTACGGTGGAAGACATAGAGTAGCACGAGATGCGAGAATCCATCCAGATCCTGTAACCCGTCTTGATACTCCTCAAACACATCGACCGTGCCGCTCACACCTGCTGCGCCGGCGGGCTGAATCGGCATTCCTGCCAGATCGGCGAATGGCGTATGGATCGTGCCTATGGCTTTCATTTTCATCATCTTCTCACGCGAACACTTGAGCTCACCTGCCGGAAGCCGTGCCGGATTTTTCGGCGCGGGTTACGGTCAGTGTGAAGCAAATTGTTATGATTTTATTTATTTCTATTCTCTACTTTTAGCCCTTTTAATTTTTCTTTTGTTGCCTATCTGTTCGTTTACTTAAATTAGTTTTTACTTTTATGGTCTGTTTTCGTCATAGTAGCTGTAAGTTTTCTCATGCATAAAAAAACGTGAGCAAAGGGAAACAGCCAAGTTGAAATCCCGAGTATAATCACTCCCAAACCTATAGTAGCTCCTGCCCAGGTGGTAACGAATATTCGTGCCACCAATCCTCCTATACTAATTAATATTCCAAAGAGAATGACTACTATCCCAAGTGTATTGATTTCTTTCCAAATTTGCTCAAGCAAGGTGCCTGGGGTGATAAGAGGTGGTAGCAGAAAAGCCGCGTAAAGTGCACCAAGAATCTGACTGACAGGAATAAGAATCTTCTGAATAGTCGATCGATCTGCAAAGCCTTCAATACTTGTTGCAAAAGATGCAACTAGTGAAACAAGAGCTAGTAGGAAAACCACGCAAGCAAAGATTAGAGCTGTGTTACTTCGTTTAACAGGAGCAATAAAACCTGCAATAAAGACGAGTGCGAAGCAACCAAAAAAAGCACTGCTACTATCAACTGCTATCTGATTGCCGAAGATAGAAAAAATAATTCCGCTGAATAGACTACCTAACATCATTGCAATAATTGCCAAGGGTATCATGATAACCCATCGTAATGTTTTCATTTTATTTCTTTCTTCTTTTTATTATTTTTAATCATAACATATAATATACGAATTCGTAATTTGTGGATTTTTGTTACCACCTTTAAACCCATTATAACGCTTAAATCTCCGCTTTCAATCTTAATTTAAAGGTATTTAAATCCGTAATTGGCCTGTAATAGCATAAAATGCGAATTCGTAATTTGTGGGGTTTTGTACCTTTTTTATTACTTGTAAAAAGGCAGGCTATCTCATATAATTTCCATTCCCGATAAAAACGCCCCCATCGTCTAGCGGCCTAGGATGCATGGTTCTCAGCCATGAGACCGCGGGTTCGAATCCCGCTGGGGGTACCAATTTCGCCTTTGGCGAAATAGAGCAATCGATAATCGAAATCCGAGAATTGATTGCGGCCTAATTTCAATTTTCTATTCTCAGTAGGTGCCACAGGCAAGAAATGGTTAAACTTCTGAATTCTGAAAGTTTTTTATCTGTGCAGATCTGTATCATCTGTGGTTTATATTATTGTTCCTCATCATTCCCCCTGATGATGATGCTTTATCACCTGTCCTTCAACCATAAAAATCACGTCTTCGCATATGTTGGTGGTAAGGTCGGATATCCTCTCGAGGTTTGCCGTTATTCTCATAAGGTGAAGGGCGCGCTCTATATTGTGCGAATCAGCGCCTATAAGCGAAATCAGTTTTTCCACTATCCTGTCCCTGAGTTCGTTGACCTGCCTGTCAGTCCTGCAGACCAGCCTCGCCTTTTCCACATCCCCACTTACAAAAGAATCGACGCTGTTCTGGAGCATTTTGCTTGTAAGCCCGCTCATTGTTATGACATCATCGAGTATACCCATTGATGGGCGCCCAATAAGGAAGAGACTGCTTTCCGTTATGTTTATCACGTGATCCGCTATCCTTTCAAGGTCGTTATTTATTTTCAGTATCATAAGGACTGTCCTAAGGTCGCTCGCGCGCGGCTCGTACTGGGCTATCAGGACAGTGCACAGTTTATCAAGCTGTATCTCTTCCCTGTTCGCCTTGGGTTCATCCTTTTTTATTATCTCCTGAAGAACAGCATCGTCTTTTTTCTGAAGGCCGTTGATGCTTTTATCGAACATAGCCTGCACGAAATTCGCGTACTCTATCAGTTCTTTTTTCAGGGCTGTCAGTTTTTCTCTTAACATATTTCCTCCTTTTAAGAATTATACCCGAACGCGGGTAAAAATTATTATCCGAATTTTCCCGTCAGGTATTCTT
>JAQUNG010000087.1 GCA_028717725.1 bacterium
CAAAGAAGGAGACTGGATATCGTTAAACGGTTCCACGGGGAATGTTTATCTTGGCAAAATCGCTACTGTAGAGCCGTCGCTTGCGGGTAATTTTGCAAAAATTATGCAGTGGTCTGATAAATACAGGACGCTTGGAGTGAGAACTAATGCAGATACGCCGCATGATGCCGAAGTGGCGGTAAAGTTTGGAGCGGAAGGCATAGGGCTTTGCAGGACAGAACATATGTTTTTTGAAGGCGACAGGATTATAGCTTTCAGAGAAATGATTCTTGCCGATGATGTCGAAGGTAGAAAAAAAGCCCTCGAGAAACTTCTTCCTATGCAGAGAAAAGATTTCGAAGGGATATTTAAAGTTCTTAAAGGCTATCCCTGTACGATAAGGCTCCTCGACCCACCGCTTCACGAGTTCCTTCCTCACGATGAAGATGGACAAAAGGAAATGTCCGAAGTTATGAAAGTTCCTGTAGAAAAAATCAAAGATAAAGTTGATTCTCTTCATGAATTCAACCCTATGCTTGGGCATAGAGGTTGCCGGCTTGGGCTGATCTATCCGGAAATTTCCGATATGCAGGTCAGGGCGATAATAGAAGCCGCTTTGAATGTCAAAGCCAAAGGCATAAAAGTAAAACCGGAAATAATGATTCCTCTGGTGGGCAACTATAAAGAACTGAAAATTACCAGGGAAGCCGCGGAAAAAGTGATACAGTCTATATTTAAAGAAAGAAAGGCAAAAATTGAATGTTCAATAGGCACTATGATAGAGGTTCCGCGCGCGGCGGTTACGGCTGATGAAATCGCGGAATACGCTGATTTCTTCTCTTTTGGAACAAATGATCTGACACAGATGGGATGCGGGTTTTCAAGGGATGATGCGGGTAAGTTCCTTCCGGATTATGTTGCTATGGGAATATATGAATATGATCCGTTTCAGGTTCTTGATTCCGATGGCGTTGGGAAATTGGTAGAAATAGCTGTGAAATTGGGAAGAAAAGTGAATAAGAATATTAAACTCGGAATATGCGGTGAACACGGGGGGGAACCGAAAAGCATAGACTTCTGTTATAAAACAGGGTTGACATATGTAAGCTGTTCTCCTTATAGAGTACCCATTGCGAGGTTGTCCGCAGCCCAGGCTGCATTAAGGAACAGTAAAAAATAAGTAAAGTTGCGGAGTAAAATGAGTCCGACTAGCGACCCTATTCGCTTATATTTGAGAGACATCGGTTCCATACCTCTTCTTTCTCCCGAAGAAGAAAAGGAATTGGCCAGGAAAGTAAAAAAAGGAGATACGGAAGCCAGAAAATGTTTGATAAGATCCAATCTCAGGCTTGTTGTTTCGATTGCGAAGCGCTATGAAAATATAGGGTTGCCTTTTCTTGATCTTGTTGAGGAAGGCAACCTTGGGCTTATTAAAGCGGTTGAAAAATACGACATAAGAAAAGGCTGCAAACTGAGCACCTATGCTTCATGGTGGATAAAACAGTCTATTATGAGGGCTCTTGCCAATCAGGGAAAAACTATACGCGTCCCTGTGTATATGATAGAAAAATTGTCAACGGTGAAGAAAGTTGTTCGCGAACTCACGCAAAAAAATCACAAAACGCCCTCCCCTCAAGATATTGCGCAGGAACTTGATATATCCGTATCAAAAGTGCTTGAAATTCAGAATGCGGCGGTATCTCCCAGTTCGCTTTACAGTATTATGGGGGGGGAAAACGGCACGGATGAGCTTATTGAAATTATAGAGAATAAGCAGGCGCCTGATCCGACAAAAGAGGTCGGGGCTGCGCTGCTTAAGGATGAAATTAGGATTCTTCTCGATGAACTTGCTCCCAGAGAAGCTCAGGTGTTGCGCCTGAGGTTCGGCATAGAAGACGGGGAAAATCTTACACTTGAGGAAATAGGCAAAAAATATAAGATTACGAGAGAAAGAGTCAGGCAGATAGAACAAACGGCTATGAGCAAACTCAGAAAACTATTAAACAAGAAAAAAGAAAACTGGGAAATATAATTTACGGGAGAATATAATGCCGAATATTTTAAAAAAAGCTATCAGAGATATACCTGATTTTCCGAAAGAAGGAGTGATTTTTAAAGATATAACGCCTCTTTTATCCGATGGCGAACTTTTTAGGCGGGCAATAGATATTATGTATAAGAAATTTAAAAATAAAGAGATAGATAAAATTGCAGCCATTGAATCCCGCGGTTTTATTTTCGGATCAGCTCTTGCTTATAAATTAGGCGCGGGTTTAGTTCCCATAAGAAAGAAGGGGAAACTTCCTTATAAGACGATTAACGCTGATTATGACCTTGAATATGGCGCGAGTAGTGTTGAAATACACAGTGATGCCGTCAATAAAGACGAAAGAGTCTTGATGGTAGATGATCTGCTTGCCACGGGCGGAACGATGAAAGCAGCGTCTGAACTGGTGGAAAAACTCGGCGGTGAAATTGTCGGCCTCTGTTTTTTGATCGATCTTACGTTCCTTAAGGGAATTGAGAAGCTTAAAAAATATAATATATATTCCTTAATGGAATTTTAGGTTTTTCCTAAGTATTTTAACTTGCAATTTTGCCCCATATCTTATATTTTTCTATTCTGATTGTTGTGCCCCCGTAGCCCGCCACAAGGCGTTGGCGGATAAACTCAGGGGATAGAGCCTCCCGCCTTCTCGGCGGGAGTGTCTGATAGATGTTAGAGGATTATGCTATTGTCGAATTGCTGGACGAAGAATTAAGAAATTTTAACTTAGTAACTTAATAACTAATTATTAGCGCCCCCGTAGCTCAGGGGATAGAGCACCGGTTTCCTAAACCGGGTGTCGGACGTTCGAATCGTCTCGGGGGTGCCAGTCCCACCCCGCGGAATTTGTAAAATTCCCGGGACTAAAGTCTTTGGAATCTTTAATATTACTAAGTGCCTTTGGCGGGACAGAGCAATCGAAAATTGAAAAATAGAGATTTAAGCAAATATTTTGATTGCGTTCAAACGATCTGAATCCAGAGGCAGACAGGCATTATTCTGTTTTTCCCATATTCGAACTTAATTCGTTTTGACTGTTTATACTCGTTTGATTAGAAATTATTGCCTCTTTTCTATTTTATTTCCGATTTCGCGATACTTATAACAATTCACATTTCAAGGTCTGACCCCTACATATATATATATATATGCTTGAAATACGGAAGTTGTGTATTATAATTAACGCGGAAATGATGAAATAACTTAAAGTGGATAAAGGGGTATCGCATGATTCAGTATATGGTGGTTAAAGACGGTAAGCTGATACAGGTTGATTCTTCTCAAGAGGCTGAAATCATCCGTCTTATTGCGCCTGGCGCCGCTGAGCTTAAAAAGGTATCGGAATTGACTCTTGCCCCTTTAGACTTTCTTGCGGCCGCCTGCGATAAGGATGAGCGCCCCAGAATCGAAAGCGAAGATGACATGCATCTGATAACTCTTCGCGTTCCGCATGAAGACAGCGGCGCGGATGTTCCCGTTGTCACGGTGGCTTTCGGGGTTGTTTTGACAAAATCACATATTATTTCGGTGTGTTCCGTAGAGTCGCCCGTGTGGGATATTCTGAGCAAAACAAAAACTTGTGTTATGCCGGTGGAAAACCGCCTGCCTTTTCTTTACATGCTTTTTATGGTCATTGCCCGGCTGTATCTCTCTCACTTACAGCGCATAAGGGTGGAAGCGGATACTGTAGAGCGGGAAATTCATTATTCGATGCGTAATGAGATGTTAATCCGCATGCTTAATCTGGAAAAATGTCTGGTTTACTTTACAACGTCTCTCAGAGGTCAGGATCCTCTCTGGAACCGTCTGAAGCGCATACAGGGACGCGAGTTATCGGAATATGAACAGGATCTGCTTGATGATGTCCAGATAGAGTTTAAACAGGCCCATGATCTTGCGGATATACACAGTAATATCCTTAGCGGAATGATGGATGCTTTTGCTTCCGTTATATCGAACAATCTGAATGTTGTATTGAAGTTTCTTACTTCCATAACTATTATTCTTATGCTTCCCACCCTCATTGCCAGTATTTACGGTATGAATGTTGCTTTGCCTTTTCAAGAGTCGCCTCATGCTTTCCTGATAACGATGGGTATTTCCGTTGGTTTGTCAATAGTAGGGGTGGCTCTGTTTCTAAAAAAGAAATATTTCTAAAAAAACCTCTTTATGAAAGAGAAGGATGTATGGGAAAAAACAGAAAATGGCAGGTGCGGATATAAGTGTTATGGTCGGGAAAAGGCGCACTTGCCCGAATTACCAGCAGCAAGAACGAGGATATCATACATTTTTTAAGATGGAGAAAATATTATGGCAGAACCGCAATCGAGTTCTGAAAATAACCGTGTTCAACTGGAAAAAGAGGGAAAGGCCGCATTTTCTTTAGGGAGATTTGTTATTGTAGGGTTTGCCGGGGCGGGAATTGCCCTTGTTATCAGTATCATTATAGCTTTAATACTTGGATTTGTCTTTGATGTGGACAATATGGCCGTGCGGCTGGTTGTTTTTGCTCCTGCCGGGTTTGCCATTAGCGGAGGATCATATCTTACCGGGTTGAAGAAAGCCGGCGTAATAACCGCAAAAAACATAGTTCTTGCGGCGATAATTGCCGCTGTAATTGGTTTGCTGGCGGGATTGATCGGACAGGATGCGGTGCATCCGAATGCAAGGGATATGTGGCCTCTTATTTCAATGCTCGGGGTTCCTGTTATTATGGGTTTACAGTTGTTTTCGGATGACAGTAAGCCCAGAACTAAAAAGTGACCGCCGTTATACCGTGAGGCGGAATTTTAATGTCCAAAAAGGATTTACCGCCGGAGATTCTGCAATTCAAAACAGAAGCTGACAGTTCAGAACTTTTTTTGAGTTTTGCTATAATGCCTTTATCGGGATAAGCGGGGCTTCCGAGCCGAGCCCATTCTTTTTTAGGGTTTGAATGGTTTTCGTCTATTCTTGTGATTTCCGCAAAACGAGGCAATTTCCCTTTTTCGATTATAACTCGCACAAGTTCTTCTTTTATTGAAGCTTTCGGGATATTGTGATTATAAAGGATAAGAGTGTACTTGCCCTTTTTCTTTGTGGCAAACGCACCCACATTTGAGTCTTTGTCTGTCGATGTGGCAATCTTTTCGTTTCCCAGTCTGTGTAAAAGTTCAAATGCCCTGAAAGCGGGTTTGGGAATGCCATGCAGATTCAGAAGCCCGAACCCGCCGTGAAAAGGGGCCGACGGGAACCCTTCTTCCTCAAAAATATCTGAAAATGTCCAGAAGGAATATATGTCCGCGACACCCTGGTTATCGGCGATTGTTTTTACGGCGAATGCCGCGGCATATGGTTCGTCATGGTAACTGTCTCGCGAGCCGGGAGAATTATTCCATTCCGTGTAATACAGAGGCAGTTTTCCGGCTTCTTTCCGCGCTTTTTTCGCCATGTTTTTCATTCCGTCCCGCAAGGCTTTTGCCATACTTCTTTCCATATCAAGTCCCCGGCCGAGGGTTATATCGGTCGGGTATTGGTGAGTGGATATAAAATCTAGAGGCAGTTTATTCTTTCTGGAGAATTTTATGATATCCGGTATCCATTTGTTTCCGGAGGTTGCCGGTCCTCCGACGTGTATTTTTGAATCGATTTTTTTTACGGCCCTTACGGAATAAAGGTAGAGTTTGAAGTAATCACTTTTTGTCCCCGACCAGAAACTTTTTAAGTCCGGCTCGTTCCAAACTTCAAAAAACCACGAGCGCACTTCTTTCCTTCCGTATCGACCTATGAGATGTTCAACAAGTTTTTCTATGAGGGAGCCCCACCGCTTGTAATTTTTGGGAGGTGTAATATTGCCCCCGTAGTGAAATACCGTTTTATTTCCGGATGCCAGGTCATTAGGCATGAACCCCAGCTCAATAAAAGGTTTCATGCCTATATCAAGCAGATAATCAAATATTGAGTCGATATTGAAAAAAGAATAGATTGAAACGCCTTCGGAAGATTTATAAACGCTCATATCGTCATTTAAAAGCCCGTGAAAGCGCACATACCGGAATCCAAGACTGTCACGGCATCTTTTTAGGTGTTTTCGCCAATCAGATCTTAATGCCAATGATGCATGTCCGCTTCCTACGCATTTTTCCCAATAGTGTTCGAAAAAGCCTGATTTTTCGTTCAGCCTGATTTTTACGTTTATCATTCCGAGAAACCCTTTTTGCCGGCCAGCTCTTCTATTTTTTTATGCATATGCCCTATTTTCCATTTGTTGAAAAGTATTTCCATTTCTTTTGTGTCGGGAGGCGAATCTATAAATTTGCTTTCTTCGGAATATATAAACGTTAACCATGGATTATTATCCTCAAATAGTTTCTGCGAATTCTTTATGTCGTATAAAAAGTGGTGTATTCCCCCTCTTTCGAAAACAAGATAATTAGTTTCGATAATTCGGATATTTGGATTATAAATATCGAAATTCGCCGAGGAAACATTCCATGTGAGCAGGTTCTTTTTTAAATACTGCCCTTTGGAGTTTTTTGCTTCAATGAAACCGGCAGGTATTTTAACCGGCGTGTTTCCGGACGGCTCTTCAAAACGGAATACATACCACACAAGCCGTTTCTTATCGGAATAATCCCCGAAAAGGGCAAACGAACAATTGTTTTCCGGGGAATCGACATTGTGTATGAATGTCAACATGGTTCCCGGTTCTGCAACGTATTCCTTTATCACAAACTGCAGATAAAGCGCGTAAAACGCAATTGCCATTGCGAAGAGAGCCAAAAATATGAACACAAGTCTTCTGTAATTCATGGGTGATTCCCCTGAAACCAATATTATTGCTTATTTGAAAAAAGATGTAAATATGATAATAATATGTAAGGATTGGCGGTTGGATTATGGATATAGGGAAAATTATTGATGCCAGCGAAGACAGAGTAATTATATCTGCCGCTTCGCTGAACTATGTGATTTATTCTTTCATAGGCTTGCTTGCTGTCAACGCAGCCTATATATACTTTGCCGATTTAGAGAGTTTTGTAAATTATATATTGATAATAGCCTTT
>JAQUNG010000088.1 GCA_028717725.1 bacterium
AACATATGTCCTGCTTGAAAAAGCCAGGAAGTATTCCATAAAAAAGTTCGTTCAGATATCCACCGATGAAGTTTACGGCAGTATAGAAAAAGGTTCATTCAATGAAGATTCCACGCTGAAGCCCACTAATCCGTATTCCGCGAGTACAACGGGAGCCGACAGGCTTGCGTTCTCTTACTGGTCAACTTACGGATTGCCTGTTATAATCTCGCGCGCGTCGAATAATTACGGCCCTTTCCAGTATCCCGAAAAAATAATCCCGCTTTTTGTCACAAATGCAGTTGAAAACAGGGAACTGCCGCTTTACGGCGACGGGTTAAATGTCAGAGATTGGCTTTATGTCGAAGATCATTGCAGCGCCATACTTTTTCTTGTTAAAAAAGGCGCCGACGGGGAAGTTTACAATATAGGCGGAGGCAATGAAATCACGAACATAGAACTCACACGGAAAATATTGGCGATACTGGGCAAAAGCGAATCCCTCATTAAAAAGGTCAAAGACCGCGAAGGTCATGACAGGAGATATTCCCTCGATATTTCGAAGATTAAGAAACTGGGATGGAAACCCGGCACGGAATTCGAAAACGGACTTGAATTGACCGTTAAATGGTATATTAAGAATGCGGATTGGTGGAAAAAGATAAAATCCGGCGAATATCTCGAATATTACAAAAAACAGTATCTGCACCGCTAACATTTTACTTATCACGACTAAAAGTGCCTGCTAAAAAAAAGATAATAATACTTGGGGCTGAAGGGATGCTGGGGAAAGCCGCCTGCGGTCTTTTCTCAACACATTACGATGTATTTCCCTTCGATATGGACGATTTCGACATAAGAGACGACAAAGAACTGCGCAGCCGTATTTCAGACATTAAACCCCGTTTAACGCTGAATTGCGCCGCGTATACAAACGTGGACGGTTGTGAAAAAAACAGGGATCTCGCCTTCGAAGTAAACGGTTTTGCTCCGGGTGTTATAGCTTCCGTATGCAGGGAATTTTCCGTATATTTTATACACTTCGGCACAGATTATATTTTTAGCGGCGAAAAATCTTCCGAATATACCGAGGAAGATGAACCGGAGCCCCTGAGTGTTTACGGACGGAGCAAACTGGAAGGCGAAAAAAGGGTGTTGTCCGCGGGCGGGAACAGCCTCATAGCCAGAACGTCATGGCTGTACGGCCCTTTCGGTAAAAATTTTATCGCCAGTATTATAGAAGCTGCGAAAGAAAAGGGAGAAATAAGCGTCGTAAACGACCAGGTGGGTCGGCCGACTTTTACATACGACTTGCTTAAATGTGTCGAATGGCTTGCAGACAAAAAGGTTACCGGCGTCATACATGCCTGTAATTCGGGAAGATGTTCCTGGTTTGATTTTGCCTCGGCCGCCATACGCTTTAAAGGAATTGCGGCGAATGTCAGGGCCATAACATCGGAAAAACTGAACAGACCCGCGAAAAGGCCTAAAAATTCCGTTTTATCCATCACAAAACTTGCGTCTATGGGATATAGAATAAGGCCATGGGAAGACGCGTTAAAGGAATACATTAAAAAATACCTATGAGAATATTGATTATAACCGGAATTTACCCCCCTGACATAGGCGGGCCGGCGCTTTATTGCCACAGGTTGAGGGAAAGGCTGGAAAAACTGGGATGCGATGTCAGGATCATAACTTTCAGCGACGCCGCGGATGGGACGGATAAAAATGTGACAGCTATCCCGCGCAGGGGTAATTGGCTGGCCAGACAGGCGCTCTGCGCCCTGAAAATAATTTCACAGGGTCTGAAATCGGATGTGATTTACGCCAACGGGCTGGAACTGCCCGTCTTCATATCTTCTTTTTTTCTCTTCAAAAAAAGGCGGGTCGCGAAAATCACCAAGGATTTCGCGTGGGAATATGCCCATAGGCATAACTTAATCCGGACAAACTTCGATGATTTTCAAAATGCCGGGACATCGAGATTCCTGTCATTGCTGAAAAAAATACAGGTTCTTGCCGCGAAAAGGATGGATTCCGTTATAGTGCCCAGCGATTACCTGAAAAATATCGTGGGACAATGGGGAATAGACGCGCGAAAAATATTCCATATAAAAAACGCTTATCTGCCCCCCGAAATCAAGTCCGTTCCGGAAATGGACCCGAACGAAAGGGATTCGGTTTATTTATTGACGGCGGGGAGATTCGTTCCATGGAAAAACATAGATAAAATAATCAATTGCGTCTCTAAATTGCCGGCGGAATACAAACTCGCTGTGGTAGGCGAAGGGCCTATGAAAGGATACCTGCAGAATATCATAGCGTCATTGAAACTCTGGAACAGGATAAGCTATTTCGGTTATCTGCAAAACGACGATTTATTCAAGCTGATGTTAAAATCGGACTGTTTTCTCTTATACAGTTCTTATGAAGGTCTTTCTCATGTTTTAATAGAATCTCAGTTTGCGGGGCTTCCCTCCGTGGTTACGGATGTAGGAGGTAACAGAGAGGTTATTACCGACGGCAAAAACGGGTTTTTGGTAAAAAGCGCGGACTCCGGCGGGTTCATCGAGAAAATCACGCAGATATGCAAGATGCCCACGCTCAAACATGAAATGAAAATGAATTGCATCGAAAAATCAAAAGAGTATTCGTGGGATTCGCACATAAACGAACTTACAAGGCTGTTCACGAATGAAAGCTAAGGATTATATAAAAATATTGCTGTCGAGTTATAAGAACAACGGAGTAAAAGGAATCTTTAACCTGGCAAAGGTATATTCGGACCTTTTGCTGGAACCGGGGATTGTATCTTCCCGGATAACATCGGCGAAAATAGAGATAACGACAAGGTGCAACCTGAAATGCCGGTTTTGCGACAGCGTTATAAGCGGCCGGAAGAAAACCGATATGCAGGAGCATGAATTCCTGCAAATACTGGAGAAAATGCCTTTCCTCGCCAAAATTTCTCTTTCAGGCGTGGGAGAACCGTTTATAAACCCCAATATATTCCGATTTATCGGTCTGGCGAAAGAAAGGAATATTTTGATCGGCACTTTCACCAACGCGACTTTACTCTCGGAGGATAAAATCGGCCGCCTGATCGAATCCGGTATTGACTGGCTGAATATATCCGTGGACGGCGCGACGAAAAAGACTTATGAAAGCATACGGTGCGGAGCCATTTTCGAGGACATAATATCAAATATCGAAATGCTGCAGCAAGAAAATATCCGGAGCGGAAAAAAAATAGATATCGCCGTATGGATGGTTTTGACAAAAACCAATATAAGGGAATTACCCCTGATGATACCTCTCGCAAAATCCCTGAAAATAAAAAAAATCAATGTTCAGTCGCTTCATCAGTGGGGGAAAGACTACTGGAAAAAAGAACTCGGCGGTTTCCGGGTGGAGTATGAAAACGAAAAAGTGTTTCTCTCCGAAACGGCAATGGCCGCCAAAAAAGAGGGGATTCTGCTGAATTATTCGACTGTCGGAAACAAACTGGGGAAAAAGAGAACGTGCAACTGGCCGTGGAGATCCTGCAATATAACAGTTGACGGTTTTGTAACTCCATGCTGTATGAACGGCAGCGATCCTCAAATAATAAATTTCGGGAATATCCACGGTAAATCTTTTGAGGAAATATGGAATTCAGACGATTATCGGATTTTCAGGGAACAGCTAAAAAGCGCTTCAATACCGGATATTTGCAAGGGGTGCCCGGGTTATTTCTATGTTGGATTCTAAAAAAACATATGCGTTGATTTTTTGCGCGGCATTGGCATTTTTTATCCTGTCTCTCCGCCCTGTCACAGACCTGAGTTCCGTTTTCCTTGATTCTCTCAGGATCCTATCGGGCTTTTTAACCTGTTTTTTCAGCGCGGGATTTCTCATCTCGCTTATTGTGTTCAAAAAATACGGAAAGACCGCAGAGGCGCCTTTTGTGTTTATCGCCGGCATATTTCTGAGCTGTCTGTTAACTTATCCTCTTGCGATAATGAATATCCTTATTGAAGGGCAGAATAACTATTATCAGTACCGTCTGCACAGGATTGCCGGCCTGTATTTTCTGATCATATGCGTATTGACATTTGTAAACATCGCATATGCGAAAAAGGTCGTGTTTATGGGTTATGGAAGCCAGGCGCGCAAGATAGCGGTCATCCTGGCCGGAATAATAATTTTAAACGCTTTTACGGTCTTTTGCGGCATTAATGCGCACGACCTGTGCGGCGACGAAATCAATATAGGGATGAGGTCTTACGACCTTGTTGACGGGAATGTGGCAAGAAGGAAAGCGTATTTCCTTTCTACCGTGAGCCATTCTCCTCTTATAAACACCGCGGGATTTGTCTCGATGCAGATACTTCAGCCGTCAGGGCTTTACGAGCTTGAAGACTGGATGTTCCGGTTCCTGCCGGCTCTTGTTTCCATAATGATCTCCGTTTGCCTTTTTTTCATATTATACCCGGAATTCGGCATCCTGCCCGCCTTTGCCGCGGCTCTATTGCTGTCGGTTTCGAATTACCATGCCTGGATGGGGCGTATTTTGCTGAGAGAAGGACTGATGACTTTTATGCTGTCATTCGGTGTCTTGTCTGCATTCAGGATAAAGCGCGGCGATTTTTACATTGTTTTATGCGCTTTGGCGCTGGGCGCCGCTTTTCTGGCGAAATTCACGGCTGTCTTTTTCGCCGCGCCGTTCTTTATATACGTGTATCTCCTCAGAAAAAACCGTGTTATCAGTTTCTCGGCGGTTCTTGCTATAGTCTGCCTGCCGGTAATACTTTTTAATGTTGCGGCCTATATCACAACGGGCTATATGGACCAGCCGTTCGGGAAATTGTTCAATATGCTGGGCGGCGCCGCCGGAGGTCCGATGACCGATCATGACAATATGTACACAGGACTTGTCAATCCGTTTAAAGGATTCGCGGATTGCGTAAGGATATTGCTCGATCAATCGGGGATAATATTGTTTTCATTGATTTTAATTTCATTCTGCTTTGTCTTGGCGCAATGTTTTAAAGAAAAAAATAAGGATATATTCCTTGTATTGTCCTGTATAGCGGTTTCAACGGTATTGTTCGTTTTTAACGGTGTCAGGGCGTATTACCTGTATCCGGTATTCTTTTTTATGATATCGGCGGTCGGAATTGCCGTGAAGTATGCGGCAGGCAAACGCATAAGATACTTGTTCTTCGGCTTTGTTTTTATCGGCATGCTGAATTCCGTTCTTATCTTACTCAATACCCAATATGGGAAACTCAATAAATACAGGCCCGCAGGCGTCTTTAACGCGGCTACCGGCGATGAATTGCCGCAGATCGACATTCTCAAACCCGTTTCATACACAACGCTGTTGTGGCTCAAATCGGGTAATATGAAGGCAATCAGGCAATATATGCGAAACAACATAACCGAGGATGATTTAGTAGTGGTTGACGACGATATATATGTATTGGATTATTGCTGGTATATAAAGAAAAAAGCTCTTATGCTTGACGACGGCAATTATCTCGCTTATAGAAAAAATTGCCATATCGATAAAATACAGGGGGAACCTACGATTATCTGGCAGTCAAAATTCCGTTTATACAGGAATAAAAAATTCAGGTTCGTGTTCCTTGTTACCGATAAAAACAGGGATTCCGCAAAATACAAAAAAGAAATGGAAATGCGGGGAAGATACGGGGACCCGGAATATTTTATTTATAAAACAGGTGCTTTCAGGCGGTTTTTGCTATGAATGCCGATAAAATCAGAGTCTTGATGATAAGCCTGGATGAAACACTCCTCGGCGGGCGGGCGGGGGGGGATGCTTACAGAAGGCATGTGGACTTTTCAAAAGAAATCGGAGGCGCTGATATCGTCGTGCTTGGAAAAAGCAGATCTGATTTAACGGAAAAAGGCAATCTGACAGTGAAGGGAACGGGAGAAAAAAATCTGTTTAAACGGATTTATGCCGGCTATAGGATTGCGGAAGGATTTGCCCGGAAAAACGGTTATTCGCTGGTGACAACGCAGGATCCTTTTATGACAGGGTTGGTGGGTTATATGGTTTCAAAGAAGTTTAATATACCGCTTAATATACAACTGCATGCCGATTTCCTGGACAACCGCCATTGGATAAACGAAAATAAAATAAATATATCGTTAAACATATTCGCGAAATATATTATAAAAAAAGCCGACACCCTGAGGGTCGTAAGTTCGGATATGTTTGATAAGCTTCTTTCGCTCGGCATTCCGAAAAACGATATATTTTTTATACCGACAGGCTGCGGGATATCGGTCGGGAAATTTTCCGCCGGGGAAAAATCCCTTTTAAGAAAAGAACTTGATCTTCCCGCGGATAAAAAGATAGTCCTGTTCATAGGACGTCTTGTAAAGCAGAAATCCCTGCGCGACTTTATCGACACCGCGAAAACTATCGCGGAAAATTATAAAAATGTCTTATTTCTTATTGTCGGCGGCGGCAGCGAGTGCGCCGCTCTTAAAGATTATGCCGGCAGGAAGAACCTTGGTTCATCTCTCGAATTTGTCGGGGAAGTGCCTTACGATACGGCAGTGAAATATTACGGGGCGGCGGATGTATTTTTGCTGACATCCGGATACGAAGGGACCGCGAGAGTTCTGGAAGAAGCGGCGGCGTCGTCGCTGCCCGTAATAACGGCCGCCGTCAGCGGGGCGAAAGATGTCGTCAAGGACGGCGTAAACGGCTACATCGTCCCGATAGGAGACAAAAGGGCGCTGGCGGAGAAAATCGGATTTTTGCTGAAAAACCCGGATACAATGGCGCGGATGGGCCGGGCCGGGAGACTTGTCGCAGAGACATATTACGACAGGAAGAAAAACATAAAAAAACTCATCGATATGTGGATTGCTACTTCACAGAGGCGGTAACGCATGAACCTTGAAGCGAAAAACAGGAAGTCGAACCTTCTGATTGTCACGCAGACTGTGGATGACAAT
>JAQUNG010000089.1 GCA_028717725.1 bacterium
AAGAAGAAATTATAAACACTATGGTGCTTGAGGAAAGAGAGGTTACGAACAACATTCCCGGTGTCAGCGCAGATGAAGCCGTATCCTTTACGGTTTATTATGCGCCCGGAGACGCTCTCGGCAGGGAAAGGTTTAAAGTGATGGGCGGCAGGATTGAAATTCCGTTCGAATGGATCAGGGGCAAACCCCTGGTTTCGAAAGCGCTCTCTTTTAATTTGAGCGGACAGTTGTTGTCCATGAGAAAGATTCTCGATCCCGCCCGCGCGGATACTGTTTTTAACGATGTTGATATGGATAATATGGGTCGGCTGGGCATAACTCCGGACACCCTGCTTCCGGGTTCCGTCGAATTGAACTACAGGGTCGTCACCGACCCGGTGGGCAACCTTGTCCCCACTGATATAATATCGCATATAAACGTGAGTTATCTTATGCCCGAAGATATTTTAAGCAGGGAACTCGCGGTGATAAAATATAATGTTATCGGGGAAAGAGGAGGAATGGGGATAGAAAGAGATATGGAAAGAACGCGCAACTGGCTTGGACAGGAAGTGCTTATAGAGAAATGGAAAGACGAAAAAGGCTCCGACAGGAAAAAGGTTATAGGAAAAAGGAAAGAAACTGTAATCAACGAATGGTATAACGAAGCGAAAAAAATACCCGATATCATAGAGTCTCTTATAGGAAAACTTACCGGCGGCGCTTTGCGGGCCGCAGGTATCGCGCGAGCAAAATGGCCGAAAACGTTTGAAGAATTGGAAGCCCTTGTTAAAGAAGATAAAATCAGGGAAAGATATTTTTCCGCGAGCCTTCCGGAAATAAAAAAATCCCTCCAAAATGTCAGAGAAGCGCCAGCGGGCGTATTGCCGGGATTGCATATAATAAAAGGGGATAATTCTCTCGGGGAAATAAGATATTTTGCCGATATATGCGAATATCCGAGAGGCGTTTTCGGTCATAAAGGCGTATCAGTCCCTTACGATGAGGAAATTAAACCTTTCAGCCTGCCGGAAGGGACTCCTATCCTCGGCTTGAAATATGGCATCCTTAATTCGGATGAGTTTATTTATGATGTCCATACGCTGAACGGACAGTTGGTTATCAGAGTCAGGCCGTATGTACAGATAAGGCTTGTAAATATGTTTCCCATCGCCAGCGGCGAAGAACAGATAGAATATTACGACCCTTTTGTTCCGCATCCTTATCTTAGGCCCATAAAGATTGAGAAGAATTTCGAGCCGGGCAGACAGCCGGCTGGGGAAAGGCCGGGTATGCTTGTCATAGCTGTTTTCCCCGATGATTCCACTGTTTATCTTGAAAACGGCTGGAAAGCCCAGACATTTATGGAACGCCGGCCGCTCGATATCAACCGCTGGATAAAATCGGTGAATTATTATGTCGAAAACGAAGATCTTAAATACAAAAAAGAACACATAGAAAAGAAATCCATATATACTTTTAAGAAAATCGGGTGGAAAACACCGGTGTTTTTCGGGGGGCTTGTTTTTTTCGCCGTATGGCTCCTGGGATTTAGAGAACACCTGAAAATGCTGAAAAACCGTGATGAAAGGCTCTGTGTTACGCAAAACAGCGCAAAAAACCGACATGACTGAGACAAAGATAAATTCGACTATGTTTAAGGAAAAAGCGGCCGAAAGGTTTCGTCCGCTGATAAACAACGTTTTTTCCGACATGGGAGCCGATGGCGATTGTTACAGCGCGTGCGCCAATGCCATAATAAGCAGAATTTTTTCAAAGGGGAATTGGGATGACATAACCCTTAAATCGCTGTACCCTCTGGAAATTTCGGAGTATGAAAGATGGTCCGCCAGGTGCGGAGAACGTTTCAAATGGACGGATAAAGGTTTTAAAAGTTCTTTGCGGGACGATTACGGCTGTGAGGTTGGCCGTGGGGCAGATCATATGGCTCTGGTCGTTTTATTCAGGATGGTATTCGAAGAATCTACGGAATTCAGGGCGACATGTCCTTCATTTCGGTATTTTCTTTTTGAAAAAGCTTTAAAGATGTTTTTCGGCCGAAAGAAGAAAGACATCCTCGGTGAGATAAGAAGCGATACATGGGCCCTGCTCGAAGCCCTGCGCCCGGGATATTCAAAGGACCTGACAAAAGAGGACAAAATCACTTTTGAAGATATAGAAAGCCTGTTCCGGGGCGAGAAAAAAGGGTTTTTAGCCGATTTTAAGAATATGGAGGGACGCTTAAAAGAGGAAAAACTGAGGTATCTTGCCTCCGGCAACCCCGACGGGAAAATCCGCAGCGCGGCAAACGCCGAAAATTTTTTGTGGCTGAAAACATTTAAAGATAAACAGGGATTAAAGCCTTTTATTTCCAATGTCAGGAAATTATGGGTTCCATTACTGCCTCTTCTTGCCGTGATTTTTGCCGCGGGTATCATAACCGGCGTTGATAAAAATATATTTATGACTGAATCGAGCCGGCTTGCTTTGTTTATCGCGGGTATTTTGTCGCCCGCCGTCGAAATTTCCGTTCCCGCGGTAATCCTTTTTATCGAAGCGTCCATATGTTCGGCGCTGGGCGTCTTTTTCAGCCTGCTGTTGATGCGGGTCACGCTGGGTGGTTTCAGGTTCCCGGATGATAAAAGTCCGTCCCTCTCAAGCGCGGGAGAAGCCGTCAGGAAATTCAAAGCCCTGTATGCTTTTTCAGCCTATATATGGAGTGTTTTCAGCATATTTGTTGTGAGATGGACGGTATTTGTTGTCAAGGAGACGGTTTTCAAGGATATAGGGTGGGAAATATTTATCGACGGCGGCGCTGTTTTGCTGACTATATTATTTGTATTGGCGAGTTTCCAGTCTCTGTTCTATGTGTTTATTTCTTTGCTGGCGTATCTACAGGGCAGAAGAGAAGGAGTGGGCCAGATAGTCCGCTGGAGCCAGATAAAAGTAAAATTATCCGAAGCGGAAAGAAGGTTCGCCAGAATAATGAGAATCGAACCCGGCTCAAACGATAAATACTCATGGAGATATTACTGGAATTATTTTATAACCGATATGTTTGAAAACTATAAAATAAGCGAAGAGGAAAAAAACAGGCTTATTTATTCTCAAGATTCCGATACCGTCGATTTAATCCTCAAACCCGGCAACGATGAGGCGGCCGACAGGATAAAAAGGATTGTCAACGGCTGGCTTATGGATATGCCCGGGAGCCTGCCGTGGGAGAAAATCCCGATTTTGACGGTTCTTATCACCGCTTTTAACGAGCCCGTAAGCATATTGTATGAAGAGCTTAATGTTGTCGAAAAGGGCGCGGTCGAGACAAGGCTTAACCATCTTATCGGCAGATACGGCAGAGACTGGAATGAGTTTGTCGGCAGGATAAATGAAAATGATTTGCGCGGTGAGATATCGAAAGAAGAACTGAAAAATCTTTCCGGATTCCAGAAACTGCCTATCGGTATTTCAGACGGACTTAAAGAAAAAATAAGGATGTGGGCCACCCTTATGGTCCAGCCCATAGAGAGAACCGTAATCGAGACGGAAAAAATAAGAGACGCTTTTAAAATCAGCGCGCGTATTGCGTTTCCGGACGCAGAGGATTCCGTTATAGACAAGCTTGCCGATGATAAACTCCAGATACTGCTCAATTACGAAGGGTATCATAAATCTTCCGCAAGGGATGAAGACAGAGTTTCATTAAGGAAACTTATGCGTAAATACCGGCATCTCGAGGTTTACTGGGGTCCTGTGGAAGGCTCCGATTATGTGTCGGGTTCGGGAGATGAGACAGTCAGATATTCAAAGCATTCCGACTGCGGGCTACATAAATACAATCCGGATAGCGGGTCCATAGAACTTATCGAGAAAGCTCCTTACGCCGTTCCTCCCAAAAAAGGCAAACCTACCGGGTCAAGCCAGTCGCTGTCTTTCGTAAAAGGGGATTATATCCTTTTCTTCGACGCGAACGCTTCGGTGAGGATTGAGGAAGCGGTAAAAATACCGATTGCGTTCGCCGAGTTCAGCGAAGACAGCTCTCTGAGCGAAGTGCTGTTTTCCGAATATATATATACCAAAGACTATTCGTGGGTGGCTCAGGCGGTCGGTTTTAACGATGAAACATTCACCACCGTCACGCAGAGAGCGATGGGCATATTCCACGCGTGCGGTTTTTATGGGCACAGCGCTGTAATAAAAACCGAGGCTATAACCTGTTCTGGAGGGTTTCCGCAGGACTATATATCGGAGGATATCTTGCTCGCGGTTTCGACATGGCTTAAAGGATTCAGAACGGCGCACAGGCAGTATATATATTTCGGCAAAGGGCGGGAAATATCGTTTTACTCTACGCTTGCCCCTTTTTCGAAATGGGCGGCGGGCGCCTCAGAAGTCGGACTGGGCCGTATTATCGTAGAGATTCTGTCTTCCGCCAGAATGCATTTTGCGCAAAAATTCACGCTTATGTTCGGTTTTTCCTTTTATTATCATCTCCCTCTCGTGCTGATAATAAATTTCATTTATATGTGGTTCATGGTCTGCTGGGGCGTAAATGCCTTTATAAGCGTTCCTTTTCCCTTTATCTTTGTGGTCCTGGGGTTGTTGTTTAACCAGTCGATTACGAGTATGGGACTTGTTTATCTTATAGAAAGATTCGGGATAATAGGTATGCCGGGGAAATATCTGAGGCTTGTCGGGAAAAACTTCTTCCTGTACACCGCGGCGATACCGAGTTATGCCGTCGGTTTTATCAAAGGGCTGATAGGTAAATTCAAACCTTCAATAAGCAGTAAGGGCTGGAATCTCGGGCATCTTTCATTCAGGGAAATCTGGGGGGAAGACAGGATTTATTTCAATATTATTTTTGCCACTACCTTGATAGGGGTTCCTCTCCTTTTTGTCCTTGTGGCGGCGAAGATCCTGCCTTTCTGGATAAGCCCTTTTATAGCGTTGTTTCCGCTCGCGATGGTTGCGATACTTTATTATATCGGGAAATTCGGCGTGGTGTCAGGCATAGGTTTTTTAAAAAAATTCAGAGACGATATTATGCCTGACGGGGATTTTTCCAGAATATCCGCGGTCAAGATCCAGATGATATTTTCAATAGGGCTTGTGGCGTTCATAGGCGTGGGGTTTGTCCTGTGGGGCGTGGTATTTTCTTCTTTCGCAAGCAAACTGCTTTTTGTTTTATCTCTGATATACCTCAGTCCGCCGGTGTCCTATATATTTGTTCCCGTGATTGCCCATTCCCAGCCTTTTGCCATATTCAAGGAGGCCACCGAATCCCGGCTGTGGAATATGCTGTTGATTCCGATGGTTTATTCAGGTATCGCCGCGGCTTTTTTGCTGATAAATTTCAATATTATAAGGTCCAATTTGGAAATGAGAATATATCTTATGATTGCGGTATCCTTTCTTGCGGGCTGGTTTTTGCTGAAAATGAAGCTCAGCGGATACGGTTCCCTTGACAGATGGCTTAAAAATAATTTTAGGAATTACGCGAAAAGAAACGTAATCGCGCGCTCCGCCCTTCAGGATGATATCTATTTTAGGCATCAGGAACTGCTCGGTCTGCCCAGAGAAAAAGGATATGAAAAAGCGGCATATGTTCTGAAAATACTTATAATGGCCGGCACATCCGCTGTTTTCTTTCTCGACATCATCGCGGAACTCGGCAGGGGGTATTACAGGCACTGGTTTTGGTATATTATAGAAGCTCTGATATTTCTGTGCCTGTTTCTTAATATCCGAAGCACGGGAAAAGACAGAAATCTGCTGAAAGATTTAATAGGCGCGGTCGTATTTGAAGATATTGAAAAAATAGAGACAGACAGCTCCTATAAAGAAATCATCTGGGGCAAACTTTCCGAAAGATATAAGGAAACTTTGATGCGCTCATATAAAGATCCCGAAACGGCTAAAACATTTTTGGCTGGTTTTATACTGGGATTGAGGGAATCCGTGAATGCCGGAAGTTAAGTTTTAGAACCGCGGCATCAGGTATTATTCTTTTCCTCGATATATTCGTGATACACGAGCCAGTCGTCCGCTATCTTCCTCATCATCCAGTACAGACTGCTCAGGTCGGCACTTATCTCGCATTCAAATTCGATGTTCCTGCGGCCGCTTCTGAACCGCGCGAACAGGTAATTGCTCATATTCCTTCTTAAAAAGTTACATTTTTTCAGCGAATAGAAAAGCGAATCGTTGGCTTTTGAGTAATTCATCAGCCTTATGTAATGGCAATTGACGAACAGGCAGTTTTCGTAATCCCCCGAAAGCGTTACCGTGTCGCAATCGAGAAATATGCAGTTTTTCACTTTTCCGAGGGCCTGGATTTTCTTTGACTTTATAAAGCAGTTTCCGTTATTGTTTTCCTGCAAACAGTTCTCTTTCTTGAGTTTCCAGAAGAGTTTTACATATGATTCTATGCTTGACGACCAGTCGTCCCATTCTCCCTTCGCGACAGCCGCGCCGACGGTAATATTGAATTTATCCAGGCATTTTTTCATCGCGAGCTGGCAGCGGGAAAGTTTTTTGGGGTTCAGCGTCAATGCCTCGCATACAAGTTTATTGAATGCCCATTCAGAATTGT
>JAQUNG010000090.1 GCA_028717725.1 bacterium
CTTCCTGCATCAGGCTTATACCAGGACTGGAAGAACTGGTCATCGCTTTCGCTCCTGTCAATGCCGCGCCGAAAACCATATTTATCGAAGCCAGTTCGCTTTCCGCCTGAAGAAAAACGCCGCCGACCTCGCGCATCCTCAGGGACATATAAGAGGTCACTTCGTTCTGGGGCGTTATAGGATATCCGAAATAGAACCTGCAACCCGCTCTTATCGCCGCTTCGGAAAGAGCAATGTTGCCGCAAACCAACTGTTTTTCCCTTTTCATTTTTTACCCTCGATAATTTCGATGGCGCAATCGGGGCAAACAACGGCACATAGCCCGCATCCTCTGCACTCGTCCCTGGTATATTCGCATATGCTATACCCCTTGGAATTCAGTTTCCGGGAAATAGCAAAAGCTTTTTGGGGACAAACACTAATGCAATATCCGCAGCCTTTGCATTTTTCCCCGTTGATTTTTATATGCGCCATTATATTATTACCATTTGTTTCTGTAAGTCCCGCCCCAGTTCAATTTATCCCTTAAAATAGCGCAATATGATCTTTGCGCGGGTCGAACCAGCTTTACCGGATTTTTATGCCTTGTTACAACAACCGTATCGTCATTTTTAAGATTTATATATTCCTGCCCGTCGATATTTAACCTTGTGTTTTTTCCCGATTTCCTTACCCTTAAACTGACTTTTGTCTCTGACGGAATTATTACGGGCCTGTTGGTCAGGGTATGAGGGCATATAGGCGTAATAAGCATTGACTCCATAGTCTGGACCACGATAGGACCTCCCGCGGAGAGAGAATGAGCCGTCGAACCGGTAGGAGTCGCGATTATAATACCATCCGCAAAATACTCATTTAAAAATTCCTTTCCGAGATCTACCTGTATTTCAAGCGCCTTTGAAAAAGAATCGCGATTCAAAACAGCGTCATTCAGCGCAGTAAAATTCGCTATACGCCTGCCTTTTCTCAAAACCGACGCGTTAAGCATCAAAAGCTCGACTATCCGGTAATCTCCATTTATAATCGAACCCATACTCATTAAAAAATCTTCCTTGGTGAATTCGGTTAAAAATCCGAAGGAACCCATATTTACTCCGAGCAAAGGGATTTTTGCCCCGTGACATTCCCTGGCGGCATATAAAAACGTACCGTCTCCACCGAGCACAATAATAATGTCAACCTTATTCAAAAACGACTTCAAACTTACGGATCGACGGCCTGTTTTAACCGGATACGGTATAAAATCCGGAAGATAAACATCAATATCAGCCTTCCTGAAAAGGCCCTCCAGTGTGTTTATATACCCAAGACACTCTTTTTTCTGTGGATTCGGGAAAATGCCGACCCGTCTAATCTTCATTTTTTTTCTCCGCATAAATTAAATATTCCGTGTTGCCCGCGGGACCTTTTAAAGGCGACTCCACGCAACCTATGACCGAATAACCGACGGAAACGCACAGTTCCATGATCTCTGATATAATCTTAAGCCTTACGGATTCGGACCTGACAACCCCGCCCTTTCCGACATCTTTTCTCTCTGCCTCAAACTGGGGTTTTATTAAAGAGATACATCCGCCTCCGCATTTCAGTAAACTATATGAAACGGGTAATATTTTGTCAAGCGAGATGAAAGAAACGTCTATCGTTACCAAATCGACTTTTTCCCCAATCCGTTCTTTTCTCAAATATCTCGCATTGGTTTTCTCAAGCAGAACGACTCTTTCGTCTTTTCTGAGTTTATAATCTATCTGACCATAACCCACATCTATCGCAAAAACTTTTGCCGCCCCGTTTTTCAAAAGACAATCCGTAAAACCTCCGGTTGAAGCGCCTATATCAACGCATATCTTATCCCTGACATTTATATTAAAAAAATCTACCGCGTGTTCCAATTTCAAACCTCCCCTGCTGACATACTTAAGCCCTTCCTTCACAGTAAGTTCAGCGGCGACATCCATCAACTTCCCCGGCTTGTCTATCCTTACACCGCCGACATAAACCTTACCTTCGAGAATTAACGCCTTAGCCTTCGACCTGCTCTCCGCAAGGTTTCTCTCAAAGAGAAGATTATCTATTCTTTCTTTTTTCATAACTTATTAAGGAAAACCGTGTAAGACATAAGAATTATAGTATCAGTCTATGGGAAATATAGAATAAAAATTATTTCTTGAGAAAATCTTCAATTTTTTTCTGTAAACCGTCTGCGTCAAGGCCGGTCAATGCAAATAACTCGGCTCTGCTTGCATGCGTTATAAACTCATCTCCAAACCCGATATGAAGCATCGGGGGATGGAATCCCATTTCAGACGCTTTTTCGGACAGATAGGAACCGAACCCGCCCCTTATCACATTTTCTTCAACAGTAATAAGTTTCAGTCCTCTTTCAAGAATTTTCCTATACATAACTGCATCAAAAGGTTTTATGGAATAACAGTCTATCAAACCTATTTTATAGCCTTTTTCTTTCAGATATTCCACAACCTTCCCGCAAACTCTCGTTAAATATCCCGTCGACAACACAAAAGCCTCGTCGCTGTCGTTTATCATCGACCATTTTCCTATGGTAAATTCTTTGTCCTTGCCTCGGGCAATATCGGCGGAAGCAATTTCTTTCGGATATCTTATCGCGCAGGGCGCGTTAAGCGTTAAAGCCGATCTTAAAAGAGTTCTCATCGAACTTTCGTCGGAAGGCGCCACCACTGTCATATTAGGCAACATGCTCAGATAAGTCACATCAAACACACCGTGATGCGTCGGCCCGTCTTCCCCGACTAAACCGGATCTGTCAACAGCTATAACCACAGGAAGTTTCATCAGGCATATTTCATGGAATAACTGGTCGACAGCGCGCTGAAGAAAAGTAGAATATACCGCAACAACCGGTTTCAGTCCCGACACGGCAAGACCTCCCGCAAAAGCAATGGCATGCTGTTCTGCGATTCCCGCATCAAAAAACCTGCCTGGAAAATCTTTGGCGAATCTGCTTAAGCCGGTGCCGAGACACATAGCGGCCGTAATCGCGACAATCTTTTCGTCCCGCGCCGCAAGTTTTACCAGTTCATCCCCGAAAACATCTGTAAATGTCTTGCCGTTTTCTGTCTTAAGGCTTTCTCCCGTCTTGACATTAAACGGCGTGGTACCGTGGAATAATTCAGGGTGTTTTTCGGATATTTCATAACCTTTCCCTTTTTTTGTAACAATATGAACGATAACGGGAGCCTTGATACATTTCACGTTTTTGATTGTTTCAATCAATAATTCAATATTATGGCCGTCGATGGGACCGAAATATCTGAACCCAAGTTCTTCAAAAAGAGCTCCGGGGACTATAAGACTTTTTATGGCTTCTTCGACTCTGTGGGCCGCTTTGATGAGATTTTTTCCCACGGCCGGAATTTTATCGACAATTGATTCAACATCTTTCTTCAAATTATTGTAAAAAGGCGAACTTATGATTTTATTGAGATATTTGGATAAAGCGCCCACACTCGGAGAAATCGCCATTTCGTTTCCGTTCAGTATCACCATTAATCTTGTTCCCAGGGCCCCGATATTATTCATAGCTTCGAAAGCCACTCCTCCGGTGAGAGCACCGTCCCCTATAACGGCGATAACATCATAATTCTCCCTTTTTTTATCCCTTGCCAGAGCCATACCCTCCGCGATGGACACGGACGTACTCGCATGACCCGCCACAAATGAATCATAAAAGCTTTCATCAGGCTTGGGAAATCCGCTTAAACCGTCCTTTTTGCGTATTGTGTCAAAACGGTCTTTCCTGCCGGTAATAATTTTATGGGCATATGCCTGATGCCCCACATCCCAGACTATTTTGTCTTTCGGGGTATTAAAAATATGATGGAGCGCAACAGTCAATTCCACAGCGCCGAGAGAAGAAGCGAGATGTCCCCCGTTCCTTGATATTGAATCGATAATCGTAGCTCTTATTTCGGAACACAGACCATAAAGTTCCGCCGCGGAAAAACCCTTCAAATCCGAAGAATTATTGACGCGGTCCAATAACTTGCCCATTAATAATGGCCCTTTGTATTTTCAGTTTCGGGTTCTTTCCCCGCGTTTTTGGTCGGCGAGCTCCGGCCGGCATTTTTTGTTTCTTTCATATCTTTAAAATGGATCTTCGTTTTTTTGCCTTTTTCTCCGTTAACCAGCATTTCTATTTTATTTTCGGCCTTCGACAGCTCATCATTGCACAACGATATAAGTTTCATTCCTTCTTCATATTGCCTGGTAAGTTCGTCCAGTGTCATTTCCTCGTTTTCAAATTGTGAAACGATTTCTTCTATTTTTTTTAAAGCAGTTTCAAATTTGATTTTACCGCTCATCTTTCTCGATCTCCCTGTGAATAACCTTGGAAATAATCCGCCCCTTAAATAATTTTGTCAGAATTTTATCATTTATATCCGTTTTTTCCGCATCGCGTATTATTCCGGATGTTTCGGCGTTTACCGTAATACTAAAACCTCTTCTCAATACATTTAAAGGATTTAACGCCTCAAGCCTGTTTTGATATCCTGCAATCCTTTCTTTCAATATTTCCATTTTATGAGCCGCGGACTTAAACATTATATCACAGCACTCATCCATCCTTTGTCGGCGCTGATGTATGAAATCCGCCGGCGCGGCGAATATTCTCCCCCTCAACAGGCTTTTCAGCGCTTCCCTCCTCCCGCATATGTCCGACTTGAAATACCTGTTAATCCTCATCCTGTATGATAAGATCTTGTCCTTCATTTCTGTTTTGTCCGGCACAAGCATTTCCGCGGCGGCCGATGGAGTGGGAGCCCTGAGATCGGCAACAAAATCACATATTGTAAAATCTATCTCATGCCCAACTGCGGAAACAACGGGTTTATCCGAAAAAAATACCGCTTCCGCGACTTTACGCTCGTTAAAAGGCCATAGATCTTCCGTGCTTCCCCCTCCCCTGCAGACAACTATCACTTCGATTTCCTTCAATCTATTCATTTCCTCTATCGCGCGGCTTATTTCTCCGGCGGCGAACGCCCCCTGCACACGGACAGGAAATATAACAATATTCAAACCGTTAGCTCTCCTTTTCAAAACAGTGAGAAAATCCCTTATCGCGGCACCTGTAGGGGAAGTAACCACACCTATGTGCCTGGGAAAAGGAGGCAAAACTCTTTTTCGGTCAAACCAGCCTTTATCGGATAATTCCTTTTTAAGTTTTTCGAAAGAAGCGTGTAACGTTCCCGCGCCCATTTTCTCAATCTGCGCCGCGATTAACTGGTAGTTCCCCGATTTTTCATACACCGAAATTGAACCGAACACCGCTATTTTCAATCCGATTTCGAATTCAAACGGAAGGTCCTCGGCATAAAGCCTGTATAAAACACACTGCAATTGGGAATTCTCGTCTTTCAGCGAAAAATACACATGACCGGAAGAGGGTTTCTTAAAGCTTGATATTTCTCCTCCAACCCACAGACACCGAAAATCCTCCTCAAGCTTATTTTTTACCTTCTTTGTAAGCTGAGACACTGAAAATGGATTATCGAATGAATTGCCGACCATATTTTTTTAATCTGCCAATTTTAACGACCCCAGCATTACCGATGAGTTAAATTTGTTAAAAGACCAGTTCAATTTCGCTTCCGGCGAACCGTCATTGTCGACATCATGGACAGCGATTGATATGCCGAGCACTTTGCCCGCCTCGGGAACGGCATTCAAGTATTTCCACCGGATAGCGCCTTCAACAGTATATTCACCTCTTCTGTACTGCTCATTCAACCGCACCGCAACACGAATATTTTCTCCGGGGTCGCCTTCATGGAACCATGACCATACCTGCGAACCGCCTTTTATCGACCTCGGGGCAATACCGATTTGATAATCCTTGCTGTTCCCCCAAACGAACAAATCGTAGTCGGGGTCGATATAGAGTTCCACACAGTCTTCTTTATATATGTTTTCACCTATACTGTTCGCTATGATGATATCATCTTTAACCTTCACTGCGAAATAAAGGAATTCTTTGTCCCACATAAAATACGCTGTGGCGCTCAAATCATTCTTCGATATCAACTTACCGAATTCAAGCGAGTTTTCGTGAGTTATTTCTATCGGATGGGAATCACTCCATTCGCCGAGAATACCGTCTATGACAATCATTCCTTTTGTTTTTGCCGCATAAGCGTCTTTGGGCCTCTTCACATCTTTTTTTCCCCTTGCCGACGCTATCAGCGAATCATAATCGGTAGGCTCCGAAGAATCTTTAAAACCTGCAAGCATCATACCTTTCCGGATATTTTGATTTTTCATAAACTCTTTCCAGACGCTGCCTGTCCTGTAATTCTCAATCATCAGAAAAAGAACCCCCTGATCTATTCCTATGGAATCGCTTGAAAACCAGTTTCTGCCGGGATTAAACGACGACACAAACCCGTATTTCGTCCATATGCGTTCACCGTATTCAGAAAACATATATCTGGCCGACAACAATGATACTTCGGGCATGAAGGCAACCGACTATAATAGCACGTAA
>JAQUNG010000091.1 GCA_028717725.1 bacterium
AAGCCAGAAGGGATACCAACGCGATTTTAACCGCTTTTTTCCCGGGCAGGAGTTTTATCCTGAAAAACGGCACCGCGAGGAAAAACGGCAGCATCACGCCGCCATAATATTTCACCGCGGCCGAGGCTCCCGACAGTAAACAACCCCAGAAAAAATATTTATAATCGGGTTTATCAAGAGCGCTTTTTATAAAATATGCGGATCCGATAAAAAAAGCCGCGCTTATGATATCCGCTTTTATTATCCTGGAATAGTCCGCCAGATCGGGCAGGAAAGCGGCTAAAAGAGCTCCGAGGACGGCAGTCCTGACATCAAACATCTTTTTGCAAAGCCTGAACACTATCCATACGACCGCCACCCCGGCGGCCAAAGAGAGATATCTGCCGATGACAAACAGCTCAATCTGGCTTGTGTAGTACATTAACAGGATATCCCTGTGGGAGGACAGAAAACCCATGAGTTTGCCGGCGATGAAATAAATCCCGTACACGCCGCAGAGAAGCGTCAGGTGGCCCTGCGGATAATTAAAAGCAAACTCTCCCGGCTCAATACCGGCAAGTATCTTGCCCATATAAAAAGCCATTTTTACCATCCTGAGTTCGTCAACCGAAAAAAGCGTATCATAGTTTATCCCGGCGAGTCTTACGAGAAAAGCCGAAAGCAATATCACGAACAGAATTCGACCTGTATTTTCAATCCTCTTCATTTTCTCTCTTCCCCGCGTTCGATAGTTTCATTTTGACGACCTGCATAAACAATCCCGCTCCGCCTCTGAAATATTCAAGCAGTTCGTAGGGCCCTGTCAGATATCTTAATATCTCAAAAATCCGGACGGGGTTTAAATAAAAAGTCGCGTAAGCCTTTATTACATAATTTCTCATCTCTCCGGCGGTTACTCCCTCCGGCTTCATAACCGGGTTTACGCCGACCGCGACAAAATCCTCCCAGTTCCGCACTTCGGTTTTTCCGAAATACCTTTCAAAAAGTTCTGTGCCGGGATAAGGCACAGGCATATTGAAAAACGCAAGCGTGGGCCCAAGCTCTCTGGCAAATTTAATCGTCCGGTTTATGGTTTCGCGTGTTTCCCCCTCCGCCCCGAGAATAAAAAAGCCGAGTGATTTCAAACCTATTTTTCTTACCTTTTCCATAACACCGGCGCATTCTTCCACGGTAGTGCCTTTTTTCATTTTTTTCAGGATATCATTGCTCCCCGACTCAAACCCGAAAGACAAGCAGTAACACCCGGATTTTTTCATGATTTCAAGCGTATCTTCATCGAGCGTATTCACCCTCGCGAAACAAGACCATTTTATGTCAAGCCCTCTATCAATAATACCCCCGCATATTTCCTTCACCCTGTCTTTAAAAAGGGTAAATGTATCGTCAAGGAATACAATTTGCTTAATATCATACCTGTTTACGAGATACTCTATCTCTTCGACTATCTTCGAGCTTTTTCTTGTCCTGTACTTATATCCGGTGGTAAGGTAAGAAGCACAGAAAGTGCATTTAAAAGGACACCCTCTCCCGGTAACTACGGTTGCCCACGATTTCGACACCGCATTATAAGAATGAGGCCTGTAAAAACGCGCCGGAACGGCGTCCCTGTCCGGATAAGGCAAAGAATCGAGGTCCTCGATCCATTTTCTGGCGCGGTTTTTAGTTATTTTTTCGCCGTCCCTGTAAATCAGTCCGTCGATATCATCAAGGCGCGGGCGGCCCGAACACATACAATCCAAAAGATCCCTGAATGTCAGCTCTCCTTCCCCCGAGATTATAAAATCAAAACACCGGTAGCGTTTTAATATTTCTTCACCTAGCGCGGTGGCGTGGACCCCGCCGAGAACTACCCGGGGGTTCGAAGGGAATTCCCCCGCCATTTTCGCGATTTCAACGGCGTTTTGAAAATTAGGCGTCGCTGACGTGATGCCGACAAGTCCGGGATTAAAATCCGAAAGTTCTTTTCTAAGCAGGTTCATATCCGCGCCTGTAGCTTCAGGGTCGTATATTCTAACATTATGGCCGTATTGCTTCAAAAAAGACGATATGTAACCCAATCCAAGAGGAAAATACCTGCCCGCGGACAGTTTAATCGGGCCGTAAAGGTTCACAAACGGCGTATTGACAAGGGCAACTTTCATTGTTTTGAAAACCTTTCGGTTAAAAGGACGATGACCGCTTTAACGCCGTCTTTCCAGCTTATTTTTTTGCCTTCGTACGTGGACCTCGGATTATATTTTACCGGCACTTCCAGGATTTTCTCACCCGCTTTTAAGAATTTCGCCGTTATTTCCGGCTCAAAATCAAATTTCAGGCTTTTCAGTTTTATTGATTTAAGAAGACCGGCTTTAAAAACCTTGTATCCTGTTTCCATATCCGTCAGGGAAGAACCGAAAAGCATGTTGGTAAGGGCCGCAAGAAATCTGTTGGCGGACTTCTGAAGGAAAGTTCCGGATTTTTTGCCCGTTAAGAACCTTGAGCCGTAAACGACATTGGTTTTCTCTTCAAGGATAGGCTCTATAAGCGTGCCGTATTCCCGCGGATCCAGTTCAAGGTCGGCATCCTGGATTATCACAATGTCTCCGGATACATGTTCAAATCCTATCCGGACAGCCGCTCCTTTTCCGATATTTATAAGGGAATTGTAAATAATATTTACGCCTTCCTTTTCCTTTTTCAGGATTTCGGAGGTCAAATCCGTGGAGCCGTCATTTACAACGATGATCTCTTTTTCGATATCAACGGCTTTGACTTTATCGAGAACCTCTTTTATCGTGCTTTCCTCATTATAGCAGGGTATTATTACGGATACCTTCATCTTTTTTTCCGCCTTTTTCTTATGGTAAAAAGCGCTTTTCTAAGCATCTTCCCTATTATACTGTTCCGCTTGAGCGCAATACCCGCGAAAAACTCCACAACAGGTATTTCCGGATTATATTTAAAAAACCTTTTCTTTATCCTGAACATCATCCAATTTGTAAGAAAAGGTATGTCGTATGCGATAAACTTGAAGTATTCCCTTATAACGTATAAAAATTTCGTATCGGCCCACGGAAGCTGAAAGTCGCTTGTGAACCTGTCTATATTGCCCCATTCCAGGGTGTTTTCCGGAGGTTTAAAACCTTCCGAAACGGCTAATTCATAAAGAGTCGTGCCCGGATACGGAAGATAAGCGCCGACGGTATAACCTTTATTTTTATGGATCGAATGTATACGGCAAAGCAAATCAAGCGTTTTGTTCATCTCTTCGGCGGTTTCGGTAGGAAGCCCCAGTATAGCCGAATAAGTGGTCTTTAATTTATATTTCCCGAGCAAGTCCACGCCTTTCATTATTGTATCGACTCCGTAACCCTTTTTTATCAGTTTCAGCATCCTGTCACTCCCCGATTCAATTCCTACCATAAGGTTCACATCCTTCAGGGCGCTCAACTCCATGACAAGGTCTTCATCAAGAGCGTCAATCCTTATCTCAAAATGCGCGGCGCAGTCCATGCCTTTCAGAATCTTCAAAGCCCTGGCCCTGTCCGCGAAAAAGTTGTCATCGTAAAATCTTATACCGTCAATATCATACCGTTCTTTGAGAAAATTGATGTCGCGCAAAACCTTTTCCGCCGACATCGGCCTCCACTTACTCCGGTTAAAGACAAGGTTGTAGCAGAAAGCGCAGTTAAAGGGACACCCCCTGCTGCTCTTATAAGGGAGCATTTTCTTATATTTTCCGGAGTGGCCGCTCATAAAATATTTGTTCATATCGACCAGAGTATAGTCGATGGTATATCTGTCAAGGTTTGTTTCCAGCGGGCGGGGTTCCGTAAATACAGGTTTACCGTCATCTTTATAACCGATACCCTTGACACCGCCGAACCCGGAACCGCGCAAGACGGCATCGGACAGCTCTGTAATGGTCTTTTCTCCCTCTCCGATAACTACGTAATCGACATAACTTTCCCTTAAGGTCATTTCCGGCAGTATTGAAGGATGAGTCCCCCCCCATATCACAGGAACGGAAGAAAACTTTTTTATTTTTTCGGACATCAGGGCGGAATGCGCCGTCTGGATTCCCGTCATAACCGAAAACGCGACGTAGAGCGGTCGTCCGGATACTATTTTCCTGACCGCGCGGTCTATCCCGGTTTCTGATATATGGATTATCTCGGGTCTATACCCCGCCTTCCTGAGTTCAGTGGCTACGGAAAGAGGCCCGAGAGGAAGAATGTTCATCGAGTAATTTTTCGAGTAGTTTATCTGTACGATATAAACGCTTTTATTATCCATTTAACCTTTTAACCTTACCGGCTTTATTTCAACGGAACTTATCTGGCATCTTTTGCAGATGGGATAATACCTTGTTATCATCCTTTTTCTGGCCTGTCTGAACTTTTCGCTCTTTAAAACAGATAAATACCCTTCCTTTAAGACATTTCCCATGACGCTTTCTCCGTCATAATCATAACAGCATGCCGCAAGGTCCCCGTTCCAGAGGACCACGCCGTTTCTCCTCGCCCACGAACAAACCCTGATATCCCTTTTCAAAACAAGTTCATTCCCGCTAAAAGTATATCTCCTGTATCGGTCCTGTCCGGGCAAAAAACTTTCGGCGTTCAATTTCCTCTGAAGATCCGTGACCCAACTTCCCAGAGATACTGATTTCAAAGTTATCGTATCTATGCCCATTTCGCCGGCCATCCCGAGAAGCTGAGGAATCTCATGTTCATTTTCTTTCATTACGACGAATTGCAGGCATATCACCGGTTTAAGGGAATTTCTTTTCTTTTTTTCCTCGCACAACCGCCTTATTCCCGCAACTGTTTTTTCGAAATTGCTTCCTTTCCTGTAAAACTCATGCGTCCGGCCGGTTATGCCGTCAAGGCATACTATAACCTCGCTGATACGCGAAGAAAATATATCATCGTATATTTTATCGCTCCATATAGTTGAATTCGTGCTTGTTTTGACATATAGGCCTTTTTTCTCGGCATATTCCGCCATCCTGAAAATTTCGGCGTTTAAAAACGGTTCCCCGAAATTCCAAAAATATATTTTTTTTGCAAAAGGATGCATCTCGTCGATAATTTTTGCGAAATCATCGAATTTCATATCTCCCCTTTTGCGTTTCATAACCGTTGCGGCGGGACAAAGGGGACATGAAAGATTGCATCTGTTGGTGGGTTCTATCATAAGGACGCTGTTTACCGGGAAACGAAGCAGGGACGAAGGAACGCGGGGAAGGATATTCTCCGCGATGATTTTTTTTGCCGTCCTCAAAAGTTTCATACTCCCGCAGCCTTTCCGCGCGCGCGGCGCTTATTTCATATACTCCCTGCGCCACATCATAAAAGTATAATACGCCCAGAGCTCCTTTAAAAAATATCCTTTGCCTGAAATATGCTTCTCCGCGATTTCTTTTATAAAATCCCTGTTGAATATGTCTTGGGGGAATTCACTCCCGTCGTTTATCGTCGCAAGAAGGCTGTTTTTTAAAGTTGTCCTCAGCCACATGGAGGCCGGCGTGATAAACCCCGCTTTCCTTCTTGATAATATTTCCCCGGGCAAAATCCCGTTCAACGCTTTTTTCAGTATATATTTTGTCGCGAAAAGCCCGACTTTATACTTTACATCAATACCGGAAGCGAATTCCACAAGTCTGTGATCGAGGAAAGGCACTCTGACTTCGAGCGAGTTTGCCATGCTCATCCTGTCTATCCTGTTGAGAGATTCGTCGGGAAGCCATGTTTTTATATCGGCATACATCATTTTATCCCTGAAATCGGAGGATGCCGGACAGCCGATATATTTTTCCATAACCGAGTCGGCTCCGGTAAAATTGTCCTCGCGCAAAGCGTCCGAAAGCATTTTTTTCCTGATGTCCCCGCGCAACGCGGCGACCCAAAGGTAATATCTCGCGAGAGGTTTCCCCATAACACCTATTTTGCTCATGAACTTTCGGGCTTCTTCTCTTGATTTAAGGAAAAGGATATTTTTGACGATATTTTTAAGGAGGATGTTTTTGCCGGCAATTTCAACCCGCAAGTCGTAAAGATACCTGTTGTATCCTCCAAACAGTTCATCTCCCCCGTCGCCGCTCAGGCAAGACTTGACATATCCGGATGCAAGCCGGCACAACAGATATGTCGGGACTATAGTCGGATTGGAGAGAGGGTCATCCAGCATTTTTATTATGGCCGGCGTTTCTCTGGCGGCATCATCGGCGTATACCGTAATTTCCCTGTGATTTGTATCAAGCAGAGACGCCATTTTCCTTGCCAGAGCGGCGTCGGCATTGAACTTGG
>JAQUNG010000092.1 GCA_028717725.1 bacterium
CCAGTCTTTCTGCGCAAAAGCGGGGCTGAAAAAGAAAATGGAAAAAAACAACGCCAGCGCCAGATATCCGAGTGTTATGCTGTTTTTTAAATTACGCATGAACATCCGCTATGCAGATATTTGAAATGAAACTAAAATAATATATTATCATAATTAAAGACATTTCAAATAAATATTATGTTCATATAAGGGAGGGGGAATTCAGGCAAGCAGGATTTTCGGTTCCCGGGACATATTGTACCTGTAAATATCCAGGTAATCGGGATTATCCGGGTCATAAATGTTTTCCCCTGAAGCAGGCGGCGCGAAAACAAAAACCTCGCATAGGCCGCAGGGTCTAACGGCAGCGGAAATATCAAGTTTATCGCATCCCGAATCTTTGTGAAACCACATACAGCCTGCTCTAATTATCAGATTGGAGCCGGGCGGAAAAACAAGCAGGCATTTCGAAAACCTTTCAGGAATCCTGAATGAAAACTTGATTCCTCTCGCGCTGGACGAAGACTCCCATTCAAAGACAGCGGGAAACGCCGCGTGTTCTCCTTCTTCTATAACACAAGAGAAATAAGGGTCTTTAATAACCTCGCGATACGCTCCAAGAGCCGGATTCGGTCTGCCTTCGGAATTATTTTCATCCATCTCATATTCCAGTCCCAACCCGCCCCGGTCCCTGAACTGATAATATGTAACTCCTTTAAGATAAGGGAGGCCTTTTTCTTTTATGTCACGGTAAAAATCTTTAATCCACTCCGCCTGCGCTTCAGGCCCGACAACATCGGCATCGGTATTTACCTCTCCGAGATATATTTCTTTCTGGAGCCCCCGGTTCATCACACGAAGCATAAGTTCATTGAAACCGAAGAATAAATTCCACCACTGTTCACGTGTCATCCGGCCTATTTTCCCCGCACTGCCGCCCGTCATTGAGCTGAAATTCATTCCGGCGGGATCATAACCGTCATGGGGCCATCCCCAGTGCAGAGAGTGGTAACTGTCATAAGATATGACATCTGCAATCCTGAAAGCCGGAGCCAGTTCATCTTCGCCCATGTGATAAACGACATCGCTGCCGCCCGGATGTATGCCGTTAAGACACGCGTTGGTCCTGACATTGGGCGCATGGATTTTAAGTATCTTATGGAATTTCACAAAAAAATCACTGACTTCGCCATATGTGTTTTGTTTATTATAGGTAAACCAATGGCCGTTGCACTCGTGGTTTATGCGGAATATTACTCTGCCGAACGGCCTGAGATCTTTCGCTATCTGGACAAGGTGCTTATCGGGCGTGTCCAGGTCAAATGTCATGGTAAGGATTACATCCTGGCCGAATCTGCGGATATCGCGCATAGATTTAAACGGCTCGCAATCCGTACCGCCTTTATCCACGGCCATATAAGGGAAATAACCGTTGGTCCTCCGGGTCCTTTTATAAAGTTTGTTTTCTAAAATCCCTTTTTCAGGCCAGTTTTTATCGTTAGGATGGTATTCATACATCAGGTTTATCGCCCTGCTCGGCCTGCCCAGTGTATTGAAAACATAATGCTGGGGGACATACTCCCCTCTTTCACTGCCGTCGCTTATATCCGCGGCGCAGCGGGGCGCTTTCATTAACACATATCTTATGTCCACTTTCGTTTATCTCCTACAAGGACAGGAAATCCTTTCCGATACGCGCCATTATTCCGCCAAGACCTTACCGTAGAATTTATCTTTTTGCTGCTCAGCCGAGCGTCACTTTAACCCTATGCCTTTTCGCGTCCCCGCGCGGAATGATGACATTCGAAAGCTGGTTTTTACCGTCTATCTCTATTTTTATCTTACCTGTTTTCCCCGCTAAACGGAAAATTTCTATGTCGTATACGGCGCCTCTGAAAGGTCTTATAATCCTGCATTTTTTCCATTCGCGCGGCAGGCATGGGGCTATGCGCAAACCGTCAAATTCGGGGCGGATACCGAGCATCCACTCGGTAACAGCCTTAAAGACCCAGTCAACAGAACCTGTAAGCCAGGTAAAAGCTCCTTCGCCGAAACGGCTGTTCCCTGGACCTACAAGATATTCGCTGAAACAATAAGGCTCTGTTTTATAAATTTCGATATCCCTTCCGGGATTCTGCGGCAGAAGTTTTTTGATTGTATCATACGCCTCATCGGAGCGCCCGATTGCAAGGTCTGAAACGGATTTAAAAGCTCCGCCATGGCAGAAAATCGCGGCATTTTCTTTTGTGCCGGGCGCAAACGCCGTTATCCTGCCGATTGTCGGATCGTACTTTGTATAAGGAGGGGTAAAAAGAGCGGGCCCGTATTCGGTATCAAGGTCGTTGTCTATCACCTTAAGGATTTTCTTCAACTGTTTCCTGTCAGGCAGCCCGGCCAGGATGGCCCATGTCTGGGCATTCAACTGGATTTTACCTTCCCCGTTCTTTCTGGAACCTATCGGCTTGCCGTAATCATTAAACGCATAGATATACCATTTCCCGTCCCACGCATATTTATTGATAATCTTCTTCATTTTTCCATATCTTGACAAACATTCTCTTTTTGTTTTTTCATCTTTAATGAAATCCGCCAGTTCTATCATATTAAGCAATGCGACACATAATCCCATACCCAGCCATACGCTTTCACCCTTCCCCCCGATACCTGTCCTGTCAAAAGCGTCATTCCAGTCCTGTGTCCCCATCAGAGGCAATCCTCTTTTGCTTTTTGCCACATCCATAAGAAACCTGGTGGCTCTCTTTGCGTGCTCATATAAGGACGCTTTGGGCCCGTCAAAAAATTTAATTTCCTCATCCAATATCTTGAAGTCGCCCGTTTCCTTCAGATAAGCGATTAACACGAATGGAAGCCATATCGGAAAATCAGACGGAGGCCTTCCGGTATCAGGCCCTTTTTCCGAAGACCAACCGCTCATAGGCTGGCCCGTTTTCCACTGGTGTTCCGCTAATTTGATTATACGCTCTCTGGCATACTTTTCATTAAGAGGCACCATGGCCCATGCGTCCTGGGCGGTATTCCGGTATCCAAAACCGCCATACCCCTCATGATAGTATGTAGCGCTCCTGCCCCAGTAGTTGTTAATGTAAATCTGGTATTTCATCCAGATGTTCACGCCCCTGTTAAGTTCTTTATCCGGCGTTTCAATGACAATATTGTCGCAGATATTCTTTCTCCAATATTGTTTTGTCTCTGATAACTTCTGTTTTACAAAATTGTTGTCGCTATATGTTTTTATGATTTTTCTGGCTTCGGACCGGGATTCCGATATCCCGAGAGCCACAACATAAGTTTTTTCCCGTCCGGCTTTAATCTTTATCCTTGAGGAAATAACTCCTACCGAATTCAATCCTCTTACATCAGTATTGGAGCATTTCCCCTTCTTTACTTCCTCCGGACTTGAATAATCCCCGTAACGCCCGATAAATTTTTCGTAATCGGTTTCATAACTGTCTAATTTCGTGTTCGCCGACATGTAACAGAAATAAGGCCATTTTTTATTTCCCCACGGGAATTTCCGGGCGACAACCGCTTTTAAGTCATTATCATATTTAACATCATTTATCAGAACGGCGATATTTCTTACGGCAAGCTCCGGCTCCCAGAGACCGATATGCCATTCGACAAAATTAAAAACCGTTAAATCGGCATCTTTTCCTCTTTTATTGCTCAATGTGACCATCCATGCTTCAAGTTCCTCATCAGGCGGCACAAAAAAAGTTATTTCGCTTGCGATACTGCTTTTTTCCGAATAAACGGAAGTGTAGCCCAGGCCGTGGACACATTTAAACCCTGATGATTTTCTGACAGGCGAAAACGTAGCCGACCAGAACTCACCGGTCTTATTGTCCCGCACGTAAACATAGCGCCCCGGCAAATCGGCGATATAATTTTCCGGGCGCCACCTGGTTAATCTGTTATAGGTAGGATCCTTATAGAAATGATACCCCCCCGCAGTCTGGGATATTATGGAACAGAACCGGCCGTTTGTCAGATAATTTACCCAGGGACGCGGTGTGTCGGGGCGATTAATTATAAATTCGGTGTTATCCGCCGAAAATATGCCGTAACGTTCATAGGAATTTATCTGTCTGTTTTTTGCCGCCATAAATACCCTTCCATAACACGCCCTCTAGGGGTGTGAAATTAAATTTATATTACTGGTTAGTTACTGGTATCTATATACATTAAAACTTTTTTATTGTCAATACACTTATATTATTTATTTTTGGAATGTTTCGAGCAGGATGAACGTATCACAAGTTCGGTCGGGACAATAATTTTTGCTCCGCTGTAATTATCTTTTTCTATCTGCCTGATAAGGAATTCTATCGCCATACGTCCCATTTCCTCCTTCTGCACACGCACAGTCGTAAGAGGAGGATTTGTATGTGAAACCCAGTCAATATCGTCAAAACCGAGCAGAGAGATGTCTTCCGGAACACTCAAAGAGCTTTTTTCCCTTATCGCTTTCAGGGCTCCCACGGCAGACTCGTCGTTTATGCATAGCACTGCCGAAGGGACCTTTCCGGACCGCAATATTTTAACCATGGAGTTATAACCGTCGTTTACTCTGTAGTGGCTCTTGATGCAATATTCAGGGCTGAAAGATATCCCTGAATGCTTAAGGGCATCCCTGTAACCCCTGAAACGTTCCTCAACCGCACAGTCTTTCATGTCTCCGCCCATAAACCATACGGCCTTATGTCCCAAACCTATCAGATAACTGGTCGCACGGAACGCGCCGCCGTAATTATCCGGCACAATCGCGGTAACACCTTTTCTGTCCAGTTGATTGTCAATCAGCACCATGGGGATTTTATTCCTGTAAACATCCAGTATAATGTTCCGCCCCATATACCCTATTATGATTACGCCGTCGAGTTTTCTCTCTTTTACCACCTTTACCAATTCAGCCCTGGATTCCCGCACGAAAGAATAAAAGGAAAGATGATACCCCGATTCAGCGGCTTCGTCCTGCATGCTCCTGAAAATTTTCGAGTAATACGGACTGTCAAGCGGCGAGTTCGATGTTTTCAGGATACAAGCGACACTTTTACTTTTCGACCGCGCGGAAGAAAATTCCCCGGGAAAATTTTCCGACACAAAAGTGCCTGTTCCAGGCACTGAGTACAGCCACCCCTCCGAAACCAGGCGCGACAGGGCTTTTCTCACGGTCGAACGGCTGATTTTATATTTTCCGACAAGGACCCTTTCTGACGGAATCATCTCCGCATTTTTATATTTTCCGGCGGCAAGGTCTTTCTTCAGCGTTTCCGCAAACTGACGGTGAAGGAAAAACCTTCCGGCTTTCGCTGACTTTCCCATAGCGCAGCGCCTCCAATTAAAAGTATATTATAAAGATAAATCAAAGTAAATCTATCTCCTTTTTCGCGTTTTGGCTCCGCGGGCAATCCTCAATTCCCAAAAAATTCTTGATTTTTAGCGTATTTTGGGCAATAATCGTCTGTTTGATTCAAGATACATCACTAATCACGCGGGAGGCGTTTCTTGAAATATCAACCGGCCAACAAATGCTTAATAGTATTCAATTCATACAAAAAAATACATTTCGAAGAAGACATCGAGTCGCTGGAAAAAGCCCTTTTCAGGCGCTACAGCAAAAAAATAAAAGTTGACGCGATTCAGCTCCTGGAACCTCCGGGCATCAGGGGAAATCTCGTGGGTTACCTGACCGCGTATTCCCGCCTTATGGAGAGAACGGCGAAAAAAAAGATATTGTCTTACGACTGCATCATATTTATCCACGACGCGGGCCTCGCGACAAGAATGTTCCCCCTCTCATATGAAGCCGGGTTCCCTCTCAAGTCAACTATAAGGTTTCCCGAGGGAAAATCAATCAAGCTTAACCTTTCGTGCATAGCCAACAGCCTGCCCCTGCTGAAAGATTCTGTCATAATTATGCCTATCGACCAGTATTTTAAATATACCGAGGTTGACATAAAAACACTGGAAAAATCGCTGAAAGCCCATTCGTTTTCCATGCTTCTGGCTCCGGTCCCCGTCAAAAGGGCTTTGGGCTCGCTGGGAGTGGTAAAATTAAACGACAATAAAGAAATAGTGCGTTTCACGGAAAAAGAAAATGACGCAAGAAAAATACCGAAGTTCACCGATACCACTACACTTGCCAATACTTTTCAGCTTTACACGACAATGGGAAACCTGGACAGGCTTGAGAAAGCGGTGGATTTTTTCCGCTCGAAGAAAGAAAATTCGCCTTT
>JAQUNG010000093.1 GCA_028717725.1 bacterium
TTTCGTTTTTATCATTCATGTTATATGTTATTTAGCGGCGCTGTTTTTCCGTTCGCCGTTCAGATACGCCTTGATTATTTTCTGCACGAGTTCGTGGCGGACAACATCTTTATCCGAGAAATACACGAATGAAATACCTTCTATATTCTTTAATATTTCCTGAACATGTATAAGCCCAGACATCTTGTCCGTAGGCAAATCTATCTGTGTTATATCTCCCGTAATAACAGTTTTTGAATCGAATCCCAGCCTTGTCAAAAACATTTTCATTTGTTCTCTTGTGCTGTTCTGAGCTTCATCCAGGATAACAAATGAATCGTTCAGCGTCCTTCCCCTCATAAAAGCAAGCGGCGCAACTTCGATTATACCTCTCTCAAGGCATTTCTGAATTCTATCAACTTCCATCATGTCATACAGCGCATCATAAAGGGGTCTCAGATACGGGGAAACTTTTTCATAAAGATCCCCCGGAAGAAAACCCAGATTCTCTCCGGCTTCAACAGCCGGTCTGGTTAAAATAATTCTACTGACCTCGTTCTTGGCCAGGGCTGAAACCGCCATAGCCATCGCAAGATATGTCTTGCCTGTTCCCGCCGGGCCTATACCGAAAACAATATCATTTTCGCTTATCGAATCAACATATTGCTTCTGAATATCGGTTTTCGGTCTTATATACCTTCTTCTTGAAGGAACCTCTATTTTCGTGGAATATATTTCCTTGAGTTTGCCATCTCCGGAACCAACAACATTTATCAGATAACCGATATCTTCTTTTTTTATCGATTCACCGTCATTAACCGAATTTTCGAGATTTTCAATAAGTTTCCGTGATTTCTCGACACCGGCGACATCACCGGATATTTTGAGAAAATTATCTCTCGCAACGATTTTTACACCAAAAGCTTTCTCGACAAGAATAAGATTTTTCTCATCATGAGCATATATTTCCCTAAGTAAGGCAGGGCTCTCAAATTCAAATTTTTGTTCTGTCATGTCCTCATTCCGATATTAAAAAACACAAAGCCCCCAGCTGAAAAAAATCCGCTAAGAGCTTTGTGTATTTTCTCGCTAATTTCTGGGGATAACAAGAACCATTCCCGGTTTTAAGTCTTTAGGATCGTTAAGTTTATCTCTATTAGAGTTGAAAATTTTCTGCCATTTTGTCGGATCTCCGTAAACCTCGCTTTTGCCCGATATCTTCCAAAGAGTATCGCCCTTTTTGACGACATATGTATCCTGTTTGGAAGCGGTGTAAGTCACATCTATCTCTTCTTCGATATATATGCTTTCATCCACATCGACAAAACCTTCAGCCGCTTCCTCGTGTATAATTTCCCTAACTGTGGTTGTTTGATAATAACTTTCATCCCTTTTGCTGCCGACCGTCCGTTTCCCCGCTCTGGATCCGCCGATATATGTGGTGTTGGATTCCGATGACGACTGACCCCATTCATATGAAGCGCAGCCGCCGATAATAAACGCAAAAGTAAGAAGAAGTAAATTAATAAAACCTTTTTTCACCTTGCCGACCTCCTTAACCTTTAAATTCATAAGGTTTTTAAATTTATTGGATTGTACCATTAAAAAACAAAATATTCTATAATTTTTATGCCTATTCCTGTTCGTCGACTATCCTGATGCCGAGTTCCTTAAGCTGTTCATCTTTAACCTCGGAAGGAGCTCCAACCATCAAATCCTGAGCCTTTTGGTTCATCGGAAAAGCAATGACTTCTCTGATGTTCGGAGAATCGCTGAATAACATTATTATGCGGTCTATTCCGGGGGCTATGCCGCCGTGCGGAGGCGCGCCGTATTTAAAAGCTTTTATCATATGTCCGAAATTTCGGTCGACTTCATCTTTTTTATAACCGGCTATTTCAAACGCTTTATACATTATTTCGGGTTTATGGTTCCTTATAGCGCCGCTGGAAAGCTCGACACCGTTACAGATAATATCATATTGAAAAGCTTTTATATCGAGAGGATTTTTGTTTAGCAGGTCATCCATACCCCCCTGCGGCATTGAAAACGGATTATGGGAGAATTCGATCTTTTTCAAATCCTCGTTATATCCATACATAGGAAAATCCACCACCCAGCAGAACGCCATTACATCCTGCGGTATGCAGTCAATAACTTTTGCGAAGTATATCCTCATAAGGCCCATAATATTGCAGGTTTTTTCCCATTTTCCTGCCCCAAAGAAAATAACGTCCCCATCTTTCAACTTCAAACATGCTACAAGCTGTTTTTTTTCCTCTTCTCCCAAAAACTTCAATATGGGGCTTTTCAGATTTCCCTCTTTCATTACAATATACGCCAATCCCCCCGCACCCAATTCTTTCGCATAAGCTTCCGCCCTGTCAAAAAATGCTCTTGGATTATCGGCAAGACCGGGAACAACAAGAGCCTTAACAGTTTTACCTTTCGCGGTATTGCTTTGGAAAGCATTGAATCCCGAATTTCTGAAAATCTGTGTTACATCTTTCATTTCAAGCCCGAATCTTATATCGGGTTTATCTGTCCCGAACCTGTTCATGGCATCTTCATAGGAAAACCTGGGAAAGGGATCGAACATTATTTTTTTATCGGAAAGTTTCTTTGTCATCTCTGTAAAAAGATTCTCGACAACGCAGAAGATATCTTCCTGCGTACAGAAAGACATTTCCAGATCAAGCTGGTAAAATTCACCCGGAGATCTGTCAGCTCTCGAATCCTCGTCCCTGAAACACGGAGCTATCTGAAAATACCTGTGAAAACCGGCAACCATTAAAAGCTGTTTGAATTGCTGGGGAGCCTGAGGCAACGCGTAAAACTTGCCTTTATGCACCCTGCTCGGGACAAGATAATCGCGTGCCCCTTCCGGAGAACTGCATGTGAGTATGGGAGTGCTTATCTCGGTAAATTCGCGCGCCGAAAGGTGCTGTCTTATGAAATTAATTATCCGCGAGCGGTAAATTATATTTTTATGAAGCGCTTCTCTCCTTAGATCCAGAAATCTGTATTTTAGGCGAAGTTCTTCTCCTACATTATCTTCATCCGCTATCTGAAAAGGCAAAACCTCCGCCGGAGATTCCACTTCCACATAGGCTACCGCGACTTCAATTTCGCCGGTCGGGAGCCGGGAGTTTACTGTTTCGGGCGACCTTTCTACAATAATACCCTTAACGGATATTACGCTTTCAACTCTCAGTCCGTTAACAATGTTGTACGGTTCCGCGTATTTTTCCGGGTTGAAAACCATCTGGCAGATGCCGGTATGGTCTCTTAAATCGACAAATATAAGCCCCCCGTGATCGCGCTTTCTATGTATCCAGCCGGCCAGCATGACTTCACGGCCCAAATGTTTTTTATTTAATTCGCCGCAGTATTCGCTTCTATATCTGTTCTTCATATTCAGACACCGAGCATTCCCTTCAGGTTTTTTATTTCGCCGGCGTTGATTTCCTTTTCCTCGCCAGTTTCCATATTCTTCAGCTTATATTTTTTCTTTTCAATTTCGCTGTCGCCGATGATGAGGGTATAGACCGAACCGGATTTGTTGGCAGCTCTCATTTGGGCCTTAAGGCTTTTCCCGAAAACAGCATTTACGGTAACCCCAAGCGCATCTCTTAAACAAGACATCACGGGAAGAATCTCTTTATAGGCCTTCTCTCCCTGAAAGACGACGAATATTTTAGGTTTCGCGGCGTATTGCCCGCCGGGGTTCTGGCTTTTCATCGCCAGAATCACCCTCTCAATGCCGGAACCAAAACCAACGGCAGGAACATCAGGACCCCCAAGCTCTTTTACCATAGAGTCATATCTTCCCCCGCCGCCTACGGAATTCTGCGCACCCAAACCTGGCGCCAGCACCTCAAACACAAAAGTGGTGTAATAATCAAGGCCGCGCACAAGTTTCGGATTCTCCGAATACCTCACATCGCTGGAGTCCAGAGACTTTTTTATACCGGCGTAATATTGTCTGCAGTCTCCGCAGGACAGCTCTCCCGTACCTTTGAATCCTTTCGATATCTCCATACAGGTTTCTTTCTTGCAGTCCAGTATCCTGAGAGGGTTTGTCTCATATCTTGCGCGGCAGTCTTCGCACATCTCCTGTAGACGCTTTCCAAAGTATTCCTTTACTCCGTCTCTTATCGAGTTTCTGCAATCCTTTTTCCCGCAACCCACATTATTGATATTTAATTCATATTCAATACCAAGCCGTTTATATATATCCAGAAGAAGTAAGACCGTTTCCGCGTCGGAAACAGGATCTTTCACACCAAAATATTCCGCCCCGAACTGGACATGCTGTCGAAAACGGCCTGCCTGCGGCCGTTCATATCTGAACATAGGAGCTATATAGAAAAATTTAGCCGGTTCTCCCTGGGATAAACACAATCCGCTCTCAAGATAAGCCCTGACGACCGATGCGGTTCCTTCAGGCCTCAGAGTAATCGACCTGCCCCCTTTATCTTCAAAAGTATACATTTCTTTTTTTACAATATCCGTTTGTTTTCCGACCCCTCTTTCGAAAAGTTCGGTTTTTTCCATAACGGGTGTGCGTATTTCTCCGAATCCGTACAGACCGCACACATCCCGGACAACCTGTTCAACGACTTGCCATACCGCAGCATCATCCGGCAACACATCATACATACCTTTTAAGATGTTTATTTTCATTTTTTAACTCAAACGCTCAACTATTTAACTGTTTCTCTTATAGACGGTAATGGTAAACTACGGCACTGAATAAGTCAAAAGAAAAGTAACTTTTCCCTAACGCCCCGACTTTAGCGCATGGAACATAAAAAAACCCGCCGGGGTAACGGAGGGTTTTTTTATTCAAAACAAATTTACAAACATGTCACATTGGTTTTTCGACCAGTTTTTTCATTATCCTTCCGGGTTTAAAATAAGCGACTTTTTTAGCCGGGATAGTAACTACTTCCTGAGGCTTATTGGGATTTCTTCCGGTTCTGGATTTCCTGTGTTTCACCATAAAAACACCAAAATTGCGGAGCTCAACATTTTCGCCTTTCTGCAGGCTTTCTATAATATAATCCAAAGTTTTCTGTATAACATCTTTCACCGCTATCTGCGACACACCGGTTTCTTTTGAAATCCTTACAACCAATTCCCTCTTTGTTGTGTTTGACATAAAACTCCTCCCACAATATACATGTTTTGTCCGAATAAAACAGGAATATAGCACGCGGTAACTACAAGCGTCAAGGTTTTTTAAGTATTTATCCTCATGAAAAATTTTATATAAACCCGGAATCTCGGGGTAATTAACTTCCGGTTTTGCTTTTCAATGACCTGTTTTCCCGTTCTATCGGCCATTCGCTGAAAGCCAGTATGCAAATAAGCACTACATTCGCCACAGGGACAAATAACAGCATACTTAATGCTCCCGGATATCCTGTCTTTGAAACTATCCGCCACCATATGACAACTATAAGCGCAATCATTCCAACAGAAAGCATCAGCATGGAAAAGATCATCAACCCGAATCCGTTTGCTAAAATTTCCTCGCTCATTTTATACCTTCACACTGTTAGCTGTTAAAAGTTATATATTTTTTTGTAAATATTAACATGTCGGACAATATATTCCCGCCCAAAAATCCCTTTAGATTTTTCTTTTGAACCATACAGATTTTTCACCAAGCAGATTTGTGACATCTTTTAAGAACTGCTCCGAGGGCTTAACATAAAACCCCTTACCTGACAACATATCAACTTTGCCTCCCGAAGACATATTCAGGGTTATGCGCAATGGGATATTTCCCCTATGACGATTAATTATATCTCTTAAAGATTCTATTTCACCCTCCTTCAGATTGCCCGAAAAAACTTCTATAACCACCGATTCGGTAAATTTTTCCCTGACATCATCAAGATGAATTATTTCATCGGCTATAAGTTTGGGGGTGTCATCTTTAAAACTGACTTTTCCCGCTACCATAACCGGAAGGTTTTTCTGAATGAGGTCAAAATTCTTGTCAAAGGCCGACGGGAAAACAATTACCTTGATCCACCCTTTAAGATCCTCCAGTTTTAACACAGCCATTCTTTCCTGTTTTTTCGTCATTCTCATTTTAACATCCGATACAATTCCAC
>JAQUNG010000094.1 GCA_028717725.1 bacterium
AGTTGTGCGGAATGCGGAATAAAGGAGGTTGAAGTATGAAAGGTTCTGTTTTGCTCGTTGCATTGTTTGTTTGCGCATCCTTGATTTCTCTTCCGAATTACGCTGTGTCGGGGTTACTGACAAACAGCGGATTTGAAACAGGAACACCCGGATGGTATGGCGACACCGCTACTGTTATCGAAGGTTGGACAAGATGGGGAAGTGACGGCTGGTATCATACGGATTATAACCATACCGCAGGCGGTTCGAAAGCCATAAAAAGCTGGTCGGACTCCACAGGTATTTATCAGGATTTTGCCGTGACTGCGGAAACCCAATACACTGTAAGCGGTTTTGCGTATGCCCCGTCTACGGATACTCCTGTCGGCTGGGATAGCGTCATGAAAATCGAGTGGTTTAACGGCGCATCAAAACTTTCCGAAGAGGAAGTAGGCCGTTTTATAAGCGGTACGGACTCGTTGGATACATGGAAGGAAATAGCGGGTTTATTTACCGCCCCGACTTCTGCGGATACGGGAAGAATAGTGATGTTCCTGACTGATGCCAACGGAGAGACAGCTAACGGCGGTTCGATAGGCTGGGATGATATGGATGTTGATGTTGTTCCCGAACCCGGTAGCCTTGTCCTGTTAGGATGCGGATTAGCGGGAATATTTTTAGCAAAGAGGAGAAACGGCTAAGGCTGTATTTTCGGAGGGCTTGTCGGAGATATCATTTTTACTTTCTTCAAAGTCTCTTTCCCCCCCAGGAGTGTAGAGGCAGGAAGCCTGGAAAATGATGCCCGGCAAGCCCTTTGTTAAGTGAAATTTGTGTAAAAGGCATAATTGCGATATGGTATCATTTAGTTGTCGATAAACCTTTTACCAAAGTCAGGAGAAAACGATGAAAAGAACATTTATATTATATTTTTTCGCGGTAATTCTTTTAGGTTCATCCCTGTCCTCCGGTCTGCCCGCGAATGTCACAGCTTCTTCAGTCCAGGAGCCGGGATTTTCTCCTGATAAGGCGTTTGACGGAAATATGGGAACCAGGTGGAGCAGCAAGTTTGAGGATCCCCAGTGGATTCAGATAGACCTCCTGGAAAACAGGGAACTCGCGGGGCTGACCATTTTCTGGGAGGACGCTTTTGCTTCCTCTTATGATGTGCTGCTTTCGGAAGATGCCGAAAACTGGGTTAAGGTTTTCGGGACAAGCGGTTCGGACGGGAAGACAGATGATATTTATTTTAAGAAGGCGGAAGCGAGATATATCAAAATTGTATGTAATAAAAGAGCGACGGGGTGGGGTGCTTCCATACTTGAAGTAACGTTGAAAGAACCGGGCGAGACACCCGATATAAAAGTTTCATCCGGGGAGACTGACCCCCTGAACATTATGGACGGGGATTTTTCCACCTGCTGGAACAGCGGGGGCGCTGACAGCGAGCAGGTTGAAATAGACTTAAAAAAGGAGAAAGGGCTTGGCGGGTTTGAGATAAAGTGGGGGGAATCATATCCCGGAAGTTATGAGATTCAGTCTTCGAAGAACGGCGAAGACTGGAAAACGGTTTTCAAGACTTCAAGGTCTAACGGGGGAAGAGACCTGATATATATAGATAAGACCGACGCGAGATATATCAAAATCCTATGTGAAAAATCCACCGGGGCCAGGTTTTGCCTGTGCGAGCTTACGCTGAAAGGCAAAGATGAATCCGCGACAGTGGAAAGATTATACAATGTGATGGCGGAGGATTCCCCTGCCGGATATTTCCCGGACTGGATTTATAATAAACAGGAATACTGGACCGTTACCGGGGCCCCATCCGATCCTGTGGAAAGCCTGATAAGTTCCTACGGCGCGATAGAACCCGGCAAAGAAAGCTTTGTGCTGATGCCGTATCTTTATATAGGCGGCAAATTCATCGCGCCGGGGGATGTGGAAATAAGCCAAAAACTTAAAGAAGCATATCTGCCGATACCATCGGTGATATGGAAATATAAGGACCTGGTTTTTGAGCAGAAAATATTCGCGTGGGCCGACAAAAACTCTTCGTTGTCCTATGTCGTTTATACGTTTGATAATACCGGCAGCCGGCCGATGAAAGGAAAGTTATTCCTCTCGATAAGGGCTTTTCAGCTGAGCCCCGCGTGGCAGCACGGTGGCGTTGCAAAAATCTCAGCGCTTGATTTTGTCGAAAAAGGGAACGGGATGCTGGTAAAGGTTAATAACAAGGATGCGGTTGTTTCTCTCCAGAAACCCGCGGGATTCGGGGGCATATCTTTTAAAGAAGGGGAGATAATCGAATATATTACCGAAGGCAAAATTCCCGACAAGAAAACAGTTTTCGATCCCGAAGGTATTATTTCGGGAGCGGCCGGTTTCAACCTGAATATCCCCGCGGGAGCAAAGCAGAGCTTCTATTTCGTGTTGCCGTTAAGCGGCGGTAAGGATGTCGACAAACTGCTATCGCATAAAAACCCGGCGAAAGAATTCGAAAACATTTTGAAAAAAACGGTAGACTACTGGAAAGAACAGTTGGACACATTCGAGATAGATATTCCCCAAAAAGAGCTGATGGATGTTATGAAAGCCAATCTGGCGTATCTTCTGGTTAACAGGGATTTTGTATCGCTGCATCCGGGGCCGAGAAATTATGAAAGATCGTGGATAAGGGATGGTTCGGTGATGTGCGCGGCCCTACTTAAAACCGGGCATTATGAGGAAGTGAGGGATTATCTGGATTGGGTGAGCAAAAGCCAGAAACCCAGCGGGGAAATTCCGTGTATGCATGAGTTAAACGGCCAGATGCCGGGATGGGGCAGGGACTGGATAGAATGGGACGGACAGGGAGCTTATATATTTGCCATCGCGGATTATTACCGTTTTACCAAGGATAAGGATTTTGTTTTAAAACATTTTGATTCGGTTGTGAAAGCGCTTAAGTTTCTTGAAGAACTCAGGACCCGGCGGCTGACCGATGAATATAAAAACACGCCGTTTTACGGGATATTGCCGGAATCAAACAGCCATGAGGGGTATTTCCCCGCCCAGCACAGTCTCTGGGACGATTTCTGGGCGCTTAAAGGTTGGAAAGACGGGCAGTATCTCGCGAAAATAGCGGGCAGGGAAGAATTAACCGGATGGATGAAAAAGGAGGAAACGGAATTGAGAAAAAACCTCCTTAACAATATAGAATTACTGCAGAAACAGAAGAATATCAGGAATATCCCCGGCTGTTTCGAGAAAGCCGATTTCGACGCCACCTCAACGGCGATTTCCGTCTGGCCCACGGGAGAATACACGTATCTGAAAAAAGAAGATCTTATGTTTACTCTGGATACGTATTATTCCGATACTTTTTATCCGAGGACGGAAAAAGGGCTTACATCCGCTTACACCCCGTATGAGATAAGAACCGCCACGGCGTATCTTATGCTTGGGGAAAAAGACAAGGCGTTAAAGATGATAAATTATTTTCTGGGCGATATGAGGCCGAGAGCGTGGAAACACTGGGCCGAAGTTGTGCATGAAGAATATTTCCGGCCCCAGTATATCGGCGATATGCCGCACACATGGATAGGAGCCATCGCGATTAATTTTATCAGGACCATGTTTGTGTATGAACAGGACAACAGGATTGTCATTGGGGCCGGAATCGACGATGAATGGCTTAATTCTCCTGCGGGAATAAAGGTTAGGCGCCTGCCAACTTATTTCGGAAATGTGAATTATGATATTAAGAAGGAAAATAATATTGTGACAGCCAATGTGTACGGAGATGCCGCCTGTTCGGGCGGTTTTGTGCTGAAAATCCCTTGCGGGAAAAGCGCGGTGTACGCCGAACTTGACGGCGAAAGAATAGAAAATATTATCCGGGAAGAAATCGTTTTTTCCCGGCTTCCGGCGGATATAAAGATATATTACCGCGATTAGAGATTAAGGAGGATACAGGATAATGAAAAAGTTTTTTTGTTTTTTGGTTTTTATCGGACTGGTTGTTTTTTCACAATGCATTTTCGCGGCTTCGAACAGGGTCAATAACCATGATTTTGAATCCGGCAATATCGGGGGCTGGTCGACTTGGGCCGTAACCGATACGCTGTCCGCTTCGGCTAACCGCACTCCGGGAGGGAAATTCGGAGCTTCGCCGTCGCTTAACGCGGAGAACGGCCCGTTCGAATTAGGGGCTCTTATACAGGAGTTCGATGATTTCAGGTCCGGTGATACTGTTTGCGCGTCCGTCTGGGTTAAGACCGTCGGTTTAAAAGGCGCTCAGGGGACGGATGTGTTCGCTATCCTGAAATTAGAATTCTGGAGCGGAGATAAAGTGGTTTCATCCAGAGAAAGTTCCGGAATCACCGGCACAAATGACTGGTATGAGATGAAGGTTGAAACCGTTGTGCCCGAAAACACAACAAAGGTCAAAATATTGCTTCTCTTATGGAATAAGAACGGAACCGGAAATATCGGGGACGTGTATTTTGACGACGCTTATATAGGGAATTCTCCCAGGCCGTCGTATATTTAGCGTTTTAGCGGAAAGGATTCCTGAAAAAGCCGCGGCAAGTATCTGTTTGCCGCGGCTTTTTTGCGTTTTACGGTTGGTTCCGGCCGCAAATAAGGATTGAAAAAAACCTTTTATGAGCGCATAATTTACCAATGTGTTTTCCACGTTCCATAAAACGGGAGTCGTATGTTAGAAATAAAAAATTTAAGCGTAGATATTGAAGGAAAAAGGATACTTGAAAATATCAATCTCACCATAAAAAAGGGCGAGACATTGATTCTTTTCGGGCCGAACGGCAGCGGGAAATCAACGCTGATAAAAGCGATTATGGGCTTTAAAGGGTACTCGGCCGTTAAAGGAAGCATAGTTTTTAAAGGCAGAGAAATAAATCGCCTGGCCACCGAAAAAAGAGTGAAAATGGGATTGGGGCTTATGTATCAGCATCCCCCCGCTATAAGAGGCGTAAAACTTGAGCAGATTGCCGATTTCCTCGATAAAGACAAAAACAGGACGGACGGCCTTGCCGAAAAACTGTCGCTTACAAAGCATCTACACAGGGATATCAATATGGGTTTCTCCGGCGGGGAGATGAAGAGGGCGGAACTTTTTCAGTTGATCTTGCAGAACCCCGACCTGCTTCTTCTTGACGAACCTGAATCGGGCGTCGATATAGAGAATATATCGACAATGGGGAAAGTTTTAAGCGAATACCTTGAAAAGGAGGGGAAGTCGGCTCTTATAATAACGCATACCGGATATATCCTTGACTATATTAAATCTCAGAGAGGATGTGTTCTCCTGAACAAGCAATTCTGGTGTGTGGGAAGCCCCAAAGAGATGTTTGATACGATAAGAGAACAGGGATATGAAAAATGCAAGGGATGCGTATGCCATCAGATGAGCTGAAAAATATTTTGGATCGGGCGGACGCGGGAGACATTGTGTCTTCGGGGATGGATTTGTCCCAGAAAACGCGGGCGGGGAGTTTTCTCCAGCAGGACAGCGAGATATTATTTTCAAAAACCGCGCTGGAGGGTGTTGATATCTTAAGCACGGAAGAAGCGCTGGAAAAATATCCTGAAGCAAAAGAATATTTCGGGAAAAATTTCGGCGCGCTCAAAAAGGATTTTCCGAAAGATACGGAAGGAGGTTATTTTATCCGGGTCAGAAAAGGATATACGGTGAAAATGCCCGTCCAGGCGTGCCTTTTTCTGAAAAAGCGCGGGTTTAAACAAAAAGTGCATAACCTGATTATTGTGGAAGAAAACGCCAGAGTGTATCTGATAACCGGCTGCGCCGCGTCTAAAGCGGCCGACGAGGGCTTTCATCTCGGGATATCGGAGTTTTACGTCAAAAAAGGCGGATATCTGAATTTTACCATGGTGCATGCATGGAAGGAAACCGTTTCCGTTAAACCTATGAGCATTGCCGTGCTTGAAGAAAACGCGAATTTTGTATCAAATTATATCTGTTTAAAGCCTGTGAAAGAGATAGTGATGTGCCCCACAGCCGTTCTCGGCGGCGACGGCTCAAAAGCCAGTTTCAATTCACTTATACTTGCGCATCCCGGGTCTTTACAGGATATCGGTTCGAATGTAATATTGAAA
>JAQUNG010000095.1 GCA_028717725.1 bacterium
TTCTCTTTTGCCCGAATACCGCGGCGCGGCTCCTGTCCAATGGGCGATAATAAACGGGGAGAACAAAACGGGAGTGACGGTTTTTTATCTTAATGAACGGGTTGATGAGGGCGATATTATCGGCCGAGCGGAGGAGGAAATTAAAAAAGATGATGATTCGAGGACTTTGATGGACAGGCTCGCGGGTATCGGAGGGGATTTGCTTGTTAATGTCCTTGGAGATATTGAAAAGGATAAGGTTTTTCGCAATGCCCAGGCGAAACACGGGATTTCCAAAGCACCGAAATTATCCAAAGAAGACCGAATAATGGATTGGCATAAAGGAGCGGCTTCCATTGATTGTTTTATAAGGGGTGTTTATCCCTGGCCCTCGGCTTTCACTCATTTTATTTCTAACGGCAGGAAAAGGACGGTTAAGATCCTCAAAGCAAGAGGTGTCCCGGGACCGGACGTCGGGGGTGTGCCGGGTGAGATAATCGCGGCGGACAAAAAAATAGCGGTCAAATGTCCGGACGGCTATATCGAGATATTTAAACTTCAGCCCGAAGGCGGAAAAGTTATGGATGCGTCCGATTTTATCAACGGGTTCCGCGTAAAACCCGGCGACAGATTTATCTGAAAAATCCGATACTTCCTATTGACGGTTTATGGCATTGATATCTTTACAAAAATCCAGAGCCAGAGCGTTTTCTCTGCTTCTTGAAAACGAAAAGTCGGCGGGGAAAATGACGATACCGGACGATAACGCCGGTATTATGCGGTCTTACCTGACCGAACTGGCAAATAACATAACCAAGCAGAAAAAACTGCTGGATTATTACGCCCGGCGCGTTTCCGGAAGAAAAATCCCGTTGATTAAAAAAGAAATCCTTATAGCTCTCAGGTTCGGATTCTATTTTTTGCTGTTTGACCGGGAGATGCCCGAATACGCGGCTGTGAACGAGTCGGCCGCCCTGCTTAAAAACAAAAAAGAGCGCGGTTTTTTAAACGCTGTTTTGCGGAAATACATAAGGGACAGGAAAAAGTACGACCCCCCGCCCGATAATATGGCTGTCCGTTTTTCTCATCCGGAATGGTTTGTGAGATTTGCGGTTGACAGGTTCGGTCCCGAGAAAGCCCTTTCCATATTCGAAGCCGACAATTCTGTTCCGCCGGTATGGCTGAGGCTCAATTTTTTGAAATTCGGGCATGAAGAAGCGGAAAAGGCCTTAAAAGAGGAAAACATTGTTTTTGAAAAAGATAAGGATATAGGTTTCCTTTATAAAACTTATAAAACAAGAGGGTTCCTGCGCGAAAAGTTTTTTAAGGAAGGCGCTTTCTATGTCCAGGATAAAAGCGCTGTCTTGCCGGCTCTCTATCTCAGCAGATTCGAAGGCGACGAGGTTCTGGATATTTGTTCGGCGCCGGGAGGCAAAGCCACTTTAACGGCGCAGCTGCTTAAGGGTAAAGGCAGGGTAATCTGTATTGACAGGACGGCGGAAAAGGCGCGGTTAATCGGACAGAATGCGGAAAGGATGGGTTTGAATAATATTGAAATTGTTCAGTGTGATTTTTTGAATAAATGTGATAGAATCGAAAGCAAATTATACGGCAAAATCCTTGTGGATGCGCCCTGTTCGAATACGGGCGCGTGGCGGAAAAGGCCCGAAGCAAGATGGTTATTTACTCCCGTAAAATTCAGGGAGATAACCGCTGTTCAAAAGGAAATTCTAAAAAAGGCCCTGTCTCTTCTTGCTAAAAACGGGGTTTTGGTTTATAGTACTTGTTCCGTTCTTGACATTGAAAACGGTGATGTCGTCCGGGACGTTCTGAAAGGTATTAACGATCTGGAACTGATATACGAAAAGCTTACGCTTCAGGAAACGGACGGTCCCGAAGGCGGATATTTTGCAGCTCTGAGGAGGCGTTGACAAATGGAGAACATAAACACCCAGCAGGTAATATTTTTGGCGGGCATCCTTTTATTTGCCGTTTCGGCGGTGTTGCTGATTATTTACTTCCTTAAACCCGCGAAACAGGGTGAAACCATCATAAAGACATCTAAAAACCCTTCCAAAGAAAGAAGGAGATATGTCCGCATACCGGTGGGGACTTCGATAAAATATAAAATCATAAACCGCCAGGAGTATCCTCTTTTCTGCAGTCTTTATTGCGTAAAGAAAGAAGGGGATAGGATAGTATCCGCGGGCGACGGCACGAAAAAAGGATACACAGCCAATATCAGCGCTTCCGGCGTTTTATTCAAAGTTAAAGAAAAACTTTCGGAAGGGATGTTCCTTCACCTGACGATTGAAACGAGCAACAAAGAGTATTCGCTCGAACTTAACGGAAAAATCATCAGGGTGGACAAACATTCCGAACTCGGATTTTACGAGATAGCAGTCGCGTTTTTAAAACCCACTGAGGAAGAAGAATCCAAACTGGCTGAATTTGTTTCGGAACACTTCTTCTAACCGGAATTTATGCAGGACACTTTCGCGATAACGATTATTTTTATACTGGCCGCGACTTTCATCGCCGCATTTATCAAAGGCCGCTCAAAAGACAGATGCCTCAGTCATTTTTCCGGCGCGCCCGTTACGGTTATAAACAGGGATATGAAAACCATATGGGGCAGGTTGAAAGTGGACCATTCCTCGATAGAACTCTTTTATGATGATGTTTACAGGGATGAGAAAGATAATCATATAGAGACAAGTTATATCATATACAGAAATGAGTTTGCCAATATTCTCGCGCTGGCGAAATTCCTCGAAAAACTGGACGGGGAAGAAAGCCGCAAAAGGAATATCATACTTAAAAAAACCTATCATCCGGGCCTGTGCCACCGCATCTCGAGAAACACGAGAAATATATTCGGGACGGTTAAGGATTCCATTGCGGAAATATCGAACCTGTTTATCGGCAAGATAAAAGCTTCCGTTCCAGCGGGTAAAGTCTTATCGGGACAGGAAAAGTATGTTTCGCAGATACAGGGCCAGGTTGTTTCGGGTGTGGGGTTGTCTTACGAACCTGTTTTGGAGCGGCATATCGGCAAGCGTGTCGTTATATCTTATATGCTGGATTCGAAGAAACACGAACTTTCGGGGATTCTGAGGGATTACACGGCTGAATTTATCGAGTTAATGGAGACGGAACTAAAACTTCAGGACAATAAAAATCCCGTGAAAGCGGATATTGTTATACCCCGCAGCATAGCCGCTGTGAGGCATTTGGGAGAATAGGGTCTGTCCGTGTTGATTGAAAGGTGAAAAGATATGAGGGCTGTATATCTGGCTTTACTGGCGGCTCTTGTCTGGGGAATATGCCCCATCCTTGAAAAAGCGGGATTAAAGAACATTCCCGTTTATGAAGGTGTCTTTATCAGGGCCCTGTCGGTTTTCTTTGCGGGGGTTTTTATGTTTTTGGCCAAACCCTCGATGTTCAGGACTTTTACCGTGCCCAACGTAAAAGCGATAATCTATATTATGCTCGGCGGGTTTTTCGCGAGTATAGTCGGGCAGATGGTATATTATAAGGCCCTGAGTTCAGGGGAAGCGTCGAAGATTGTCCCTATCGCGGGAGCTTTTCCGCTTGTGACTTTTGTCCTGGGGATATTTGTGTTCGGCGAGGCGGTCACCGTCACCAAAATAATAGGTGTTATACTGGTTGTCAGCGGAATCTGCCTTTTGAAGTGAGGATTTATATTTATGATAGAAACATCCGGGGATGAAATCGGGAAAACCCAGCTTGTCCAGTATGCACAAGACCTGCACAGGACCTATGAACAGCTTCTCGCGAAAAACAAGGAACTGGAAATACTTGAGAAGAAGAAAAACGATTTTCTTGAGATGATACTACATGAATTGAGGACACCTATTACAAAGGTGATGATGGCGGCCGAAATTATTATGTCCTCCCGTCCCATTGATAAAAAAGCGCGCCTGCCGTATGAGTCCCTGAAAAAAGGAATTAAAAAACTTGAATACGTGATTTCCGAAATAGCGCTTGCCGCGCAGCAAAGCCATGATAAGGCTCCCGTAAGAAGAGGGGAAGTTTTGCTGAGCGCCCTTATAAAAAGGCTTAAAGTTGACGTCGAGCAGTTCATAACCACAAGAAAACAAAAAATAACTTTTTCGGGGTTGTCGCGGGATATCGCCGTTAAAGGCAACCCGATGAGGTTGTATGACGCTTTTTTCAATATTGTCCAGAATGCTTCCAGGTTCAGCAAGGACGGCGCGGAGATAAAAATCAGGGTCAAGCGCGAAGGGGATTTTGCCGTAGTTGAAGTGATTGACCGCGGCATAGGCATAGAAAAAAGCAAGATAGGCCTGATATTCGGGAGTTTTTACGAAGACGTGGATATTTCGGAGCACCATTCCGGCGATTTTGAGTTCAAAAGTTCAAAACTCGGGCTCGGGCTTTATATATCCAAGAAAATTATAGAGAAACACGGCGGCAGTATTTCCGTGGAAAGCAAAGTCGGGAAAGGCAGTACCTTTACAATAAAGCTTCCGGCGGCGCTTTAACGTTTATCGGTAAAGGAGGCGGTGTGAGCGGTATTTTCGGGGTAGTTTCGAAGAAGGATTGCGCGGACATTTTATTTTACGGCACCGATTATCATTCCCATATGGGAACTGAATACGGCGGGCTGGCCGTCCTCGGCGGGGATTTTACGCGCCAGATCCATAATATAAGCCAGGGTCAATTCAAATCCAAGTTTTACGACGATATTAAACCTATGAAAGGCAATAAGGGTATAGGCGTTATAAGCGCTTTTGAGGAACAACCCATATACCTTAATTCCAGGTTCGGCGCTTTCTGTGTGGTTATGAACGAGATAATAGAAAACGCGAATGAACTCGCGAACAGACTTATGGATAAAGGAATCTCTTTCAGTGAATTCAGGAGGGGTAATGTAAACCAGACCGAGCTTGTCGCGAAACTTATAAACCAGGGGAAAAACATCGTTGACGGAATAGAAAATGTTTTTGATTCAATAACCGGTTCCTGCTCTCTTCTTCTGCTTAATGAAGACGGTGTTTACGCCGCCAGAGACCGCCTGGGATATACTCCTCTTGTGGTGGGACAGAGCGAGGACGCTATGGCTGTCACGTCCGAGACAGTGGCTTTTCTGAACACGGGTTTCAGCGTGGTCAAGTATCTCGGGCCCGGCGAAATAATGCTCCTGAACGAAGAAGACATGATACAGAAAAAAGGACCCGGTAAAATCAACCAGATTTGCGCGTTCTTATGGATATACACGGGTTTCCCCGCTTCGAGTTATGAAGGTATAAACGCTGAAACAGTAAGGGAAAGATGCGGCGGCTTTCTCGCCAAACACGATAAAGACCTGAAAATAGAAGTGGTTTCGGGTGTCCCCGATTCGGGAACGGCCCACGCTATAGGTTATGCTATAGAATCAGGCAAACCTTTCAGGCGAGCTATTGTAAAATATACCCCCGGTTACGGAAGAAGCTATACGCCCCCGTCCCAGGATACCAGAGATCTGGTCGCCAGGATGAAGCTTGCCGCCATCAGGGAAATAATAGACGGCAACAGGATTGTCCTATGCGAGGATTCCATTGTCAGGGGCACACAGCTGAAAAATTATACGGTAAAAAAATTGTGGGAAGCCGGCGCCAAAGAAGTCCATGTACGGCCCGCCTGCCCGCCCCTTATGTTCCCCTGTAAATTTAACCGCTCTACGAGGACAATCCATGAACTTGCCACAAGAAAGGCAATCAGAAGCATTGAGGGATATGACCTCGAAGATGTAAAGGAATATACGGACAGTTCATCTCCGAAATACGGGAAAATGCTTGATTGGATAGCCAAAGACCTTGAAGTTACCACGCTCAGGTATCAGACCGTCGATGATATGGTGAAAGCCATCGGTTTGCCGCGCGAAAAAATATGCCTTCACTGCTGGACGGTGGAATGTCCGAAAAAAGGCAAGTGTTCCGGTTGTCAATGATTGACGGCAGAGTCAGGTTATTAAAAGAGGGCATTAAAAAAAGCGGCGCCGTCATATACTGGATGAGCCGCGACCAGCGTGTTTCCGATAA
>JAQUNG010000096.1 GCA_028717725.1 bacterium
CGGCAGGTTGGATCTGAATATAAAGATACCCTTACCTACCGGACCTGTCCTTTCAGGCGATGACGGTCCGTAAAGACATATCATTTTCTTCCCCAGAGCCGCAGCAAGGTGCATCGCCCCATTATCATTCGTAATCACAAGATCGCTCAAAGATAATACGCCTGCAAGAGATAAAACATCCGTTTTCCCGCATAAATTAACGGACTTTTCACAACCGTAAGTGATTCTGATTCCTATTTCCTCTTCATCCGCGGTTCCGGTCACCGCCATGCGCGCGTCCACTTTGTCCCTGAAGAAAAAAACAAGTTTCCTGTAATTTTCGACGTTCCATCTTTTTGAAGGCCATTGCGAACCCGGAATAAAACATATCTTAGGACCGGTAGTGCCGGTTTTAAACCATAGGACTTCCCCAAGCTTCAATATGGAGTGAGGTACATTAAGCCGATATACTATATCCTGTCTGTCTTTTTTCTCAAAAACTTCTTCCACAAGTCCGGCATACCTTTCAACCGAATTAACGGAATCCCTGCGTATCTGAGACTTTTTCGTATAAAACAGAGCAGCTAATTCTCTCGCATCCGCGAAACCTGCTTTAACTTTAGCGCCGCTCAGCCATGTTATCAGACCGCTTCTCAGCAAACCCTGAAAATCAAAGCAAATATCGAATTTTTTGGAACGTATTTTCATTATCAGGGACAGCATTTCAATCAGGTTCGAGGGAAGAAACAGAATATTTCCCCACCGGGCCCTTTTAAAATCATAAATCTCATCAACCGCGTCAACCATCCCGACAACCTTCTTAAACTTATCGGAAACCAGCCATGATATTTCCGATTCTGGAAAAAGTTTTTTTATCACCCTTACCGCCGGAATTGTCTGAACGACATCCCCCAAAGCGCTGGGTTTTATTATAAGCACCTTTTTTTTCGCAACCATAAATCAACCTTCAATCAGAATTTTTTTCAGTTTTCTTTTAAAACCGGCGTCCGGAAATCTTATATCGGCAAAATACGCGCGTAAAAACACCTCTTTATCTCCTCTCTCCAGAACATCACCTATATTATCAATTAACCTTCTGAAATTCTTTATTTTTTTTCGAGGACTTACAAATCGCAAAAACTGTATTCTGTCGGTATCGAGTATAGATATGGACAGAGAATCCTCCGCCACAAAAATGTTACCCGGTTTGGTATCCCTGTGATAAATCCCCTTGTTATGCAAGTCAGCGAAAAATTTACCCGTATTTGCTATTATTTCCCTTCTCTTTTCCCCACTCAGGGATTGCCTCTTTAGGAACTCATCTATACGGATAATATTTTTCCTGTTTTCAGCTATAAAATACCCTGCATTGCCGCGGCGCTGTACCGCCATTAAAGCTTCCGGAGTCGCAACCTTTCTGATCTTCAGCCCCACAGATCCCTTCCATGAATTCAGCGCTTTAACGGAGGGAAACCTGAGAACCGATGTTTTTTTATATTTTTTGACAGCCAGATCATATCCCCCGCAATTCAACATCCTGACAGAAGTTTTGACATCATCTTTAATGATATCCCCCGCTTCAAAAAGTTTCCCGATATCCTCGACGAGAGATTCTCCGGCAGCGGCTAAGAATTTTATTTTTGCGGCGTATTTAGAACCTTTGATTTTTTTTACCGCATAATCTTCCCTGTTTTCAAGCGCTTTCCCGTCTCTTCGCTTCCATAACCTGTAGAAACATTCATCGCTCATTTCCTCGATATTTTCAAAAATTTTTCCGCAATCCTTCATAAAATACCTTTCAAAAAACATCTTTTGATATTTTATACCGAGATTCTCCCTTAAAAACATATTTGCGTTCACAAGATTTCCGAAAATCAGCCTGCGCGGAAGTCCAGCGTCAAAATATCTTACCCTTTGAAGATCTATCAGATACATACCGGCGGGGGCAACGAGAATGTTATCAAGATGAAAATCAGACTGATATATCCCTTTTTTATGCAGTTCTTTCACAAAATCACAGAATTTGATCGTTAGTATATCCGGCGCTTCCCTGATTTTTTCCGAAAGCGGTCTGCCGCCGGGAATTTCACCGCAGACAAAAATACCGCCCTCTCCGCGGCCTTTTGAAGAAAAAGTCCCCGCAGCAATAGCCTGCGGCACTTTTATCCCCTTCTTCGCAAGCATTATCGTGTTTTCATATTCTTTGACAGATTTATTTTTTTTGAAACAATACCTTATAAAATCAAAGATGGAAGGATTCAGATACAGTTTCACATAAATTTGCCTGCCGCCCATCGGTCCCTTGAGCAGAACTCTTGCCTCAGACCTGCCAACCGTTTCAAAATCGGAAAAAGCCTCTAAATCCGGCGCTATATCCGTAAAAGCGGTATCGATATACTGCCATTCTATTTTCGCGTTAACCATACTTCAACCCCCAATTTCTTTTCAATCCGGTTAAATGCCAAACAAGCAGATATCCCGCCAAAACAAGTTTATTTCTCAAACTTCCGATTAAAAAACCCGTGATGATATTTCCAACCGTATAAACTGCGGTTCTGCACAGCAGAAGAACGCTAAAACATATTTTCAAAGCCAACTCGCCAAAATAACCGTAGTTTTTCCTGAAATATTTATATCTTGACAGATAATATTCCGCTCTTGAGCGCAGCAACCTGGTTCCGGCTGTACTCCCCTGGAGATGAACGACTTTTACCGCGGGAAACATAAATATACCATAACCGGCTCTTCGCACCCTTAAGAAAAAATCGGATTCCTCAAAGAAGAAAAAATAAGCCTCGTCAAAGCCGCGCAGTTCTTCGAAAACCGCTCTTTTTACCACCATAAAGGCTCCCACCAGACTTTCGACTTCAAAAGGTTCTGTTTTCCGCCCGGCTTTGCCGCCAAATGATTCTCCCAAAAACATTTTCAACAGCGATTTGTTGAATATCTCAGTCGTAAAACACGGTGTTTTCCCGAATGAATTCTGTTCCGAACCATCACTGTTTAACAGTACGGCGCCGGCAGCAGCCGCTTTGCCGTTCATCCTCAAAAAATCAATCAGTCCGCCCACACCCGTTTTAAGCTCCGCGTCGCTATTGATAAAACATATAAATTCTCCGGAGGACATCTCAAATGCCCGGTTGCACGCGCGCGCGAAACCAAGGTTCCGGCCCGAGGACAGAAAAACGATATCCTTTCTTGCTTTCAGTTTTCGGGTATTATCCTCTCTGGAACCGTTATCGAACACTATTATCTCATATCCGGAAACGGAATTCTTTATTATGGAATCGACACAGTTCAACGTCAGACTTTCCGTATTATGGTTTATGACGATATATGTTATTAGAGGAGCCGTATCAGTATGCATTTTTAAAAGCTTTTAATGTCATAAGAATTATCCTGACGTCAAACATAAGAGACCAATTTTCCATATAATATAAATCGTGCTTTATTCTTTCTTCAAGAGATGTGTCTCCCCTGTACCCGTTTACCTGCGCCCATCCCGTAAGCCCTGATTTCACTCTGTGCCTGGCCATGTAATAAGGTATTTGCTCCTTAAATTGATACACAAAATGGGGCCTTTCGGGTCTCGGGCCCACAATACTCATATCTCCTTTCAAAACATTCCAAAACTGGGGAATCTCATCTATGTTATATTTTCTCATTATCTTCCCGACTTTTGTGGTCCTCTCATCATCTTTTTTCGCCCATACAGGGCCTATTCCGTCTTCCGCACCCGTTTTCATCGAACGGAGTTTATACAAACTAAATTCTCTGCCGTCTTCGCCGACCCGTTTCTGCTTATAAAAAATCCCTCCTGCGGACGTGATTTTAACTATCAGGGCAAAAACAGCCAGCACGGGAGAAAAAACAAACAATCCCGCCAAAGCGCCGAGAATATCGAAAGATCTTTTTAACATTCTGTTGCCCACATGATCCAGAGGAAGTTCTTTCTGCCTCATTATGGGAATGCCGTTTATTTCTTCAAGCCCGAGCCTCGCGACCGTCATCTGCATCACATCCGGTATCATCTTCCAACTTATCATTTCTTTAGAGCATCTGATTATGAAATCCACTATTTTTTCATGCGGCAGCGTTGAAAGAGCCAGTATAACTTCATCCGTTTCATTTTTTGAAAAATGCTTTTCCGCATTATCCAGAGTATCTATTACTTTGACACCCGCAATTTCTTTGCCGACGGTTTCCGGACGCATGGAAATAAAACCCGCGACTCTCGCAACATATTGCGCGTTATCTTTTAGTGTCATAGCTATACGTATAGCGGTATCGTCAGTGCCTATTATAAGGACCCTTTTTTTATCCGGTATTCTCTCCAACATCTTTATTCTCGCGGCGCTGATTACAAGACGGAAAATATTCAGCAATATCACCGCGCTCAGAAATGAAAGCACAATGACAAGTCTCGAGTAAGAAAAAGCTCTGTATAGTGTGGAGGCCGCCAGAAGGGCGATTGTTCCCCAAAAAACGGCTTTTGTAATATTTCCCGCCTGGTTCCATCTCGATTCGATACTTGAAATATTATAAAGTCCGAAATGGGCAAAAATCAAAAGCCAGATAAAAGCGGCTATGGGAACGGCCTGAACATAGGCGGCCAGGTCCGGAACCCCTTTATGCGCGATGATAAATGTATGAAATCTAAGATAATATATGAACATAAAATTCAAAGACACTAAAAAAGCATCTCCGGCAAGCAAAATTATTTTTAGAAAAAAATCACTTTTTTTGGATTTCACCAATTCGTCTCCCGTGTTTTCAAAAATTTCTTCCAAACTTAGATATAACGAAACTTTTAAATTCGGATAGGAACCTTCCGCGGTTAAATCTTTCCGCGTTACGCATTATCTTCTCCGGATCAAAAGAGCCGCGGTTATTTTCAAATACCTTCACCGCTTCCGCAAGAGCTTCTCCATTTTGCTCGTAGAAAAACACTCCCGTGGGGTTATCATCTTTAAACTTATCAAGAGGCCTTACAGTTTCTGTCTGGCCTCCCCTGCCGTACGCTATAACAGGTTTTCCGGAAGCTTGGGCTTCCACGGGCGTGATACCGAAATCTTCTTCGCCGGGAAAAATAAAAGCTTTGCACCTGCTGTAATACTCCCTTATTTTATTATCCCCCACCCAACCTAAAAACTCAATATTAGATGATGCCATTTTCTTCAGGTCTTTTTCATCCTGCCCGCTTCCTATCACAATTAACTTTCTGCCAAGCCTGTTGAAAGCCTTTATTGCAAGATCAACTTTTTTATACGGGGCAAAAGCGCTGACGACAAGATAAAAATCCTCGCTTTTATTGTTATAAAATTTTTCGGTATCCACGGGAGGATATATTACCGTCGAATCCACCCCGTACCTGCGCAAAATCCTATTTTTTACATTCAGGGAATTCGCGACAAAATAATCAACTCTCCCGGAATTCCCCGTATCCCACCTTTCAAAACGCTTAAGGAAAGGGCTTAGCGCCGAATACCTGGCTTTACCGAACTTTCCCCTGTCAAAGTAAACTTTTGCCATATCCGAAACATATCTCACGGGAGTGTGGCAGTAACATATATGCTTTTGATTCCCGGCGGTTGTTACGCCTTTTGCCGCGCAATGGCTGCTGCTTATAACCAAATCATAGCCGGAAAGATCAAATTTTTCCACGGCGCCCGGAAATAAAGGAAGCAAATACCTGTAAAAACCGCAGGAACCGGGTATCTTCTGAAGATATGAAGTCATAATCCTGTGTTTTTCAATTCTTTCTGAAACACTTCCTTTCCTGTGGAACAAAGTAAAAATATCGGCATTCGGAAACAAGTCGCACATCGCGTCAAGACACTTTTCCCCTCCTCTCATACCGGTAAGCCAATCATGCACCAAAGCGATTCTGCAACTCATTTCAACAACTCCTCATATAAAGATAACGTCTTCCTGCCCATCACCTTGTACGAATATTGTTCCGCTGTTTTAAGCCCCTTCTGAATAAGGTTCCGCCTCAAGGAATCATCTTTCAGTAATCTTAATACAGCTTCAGCCATAGCATCTGCATCAAGGGGATCCAGCA
>JAQUNG010000097.1 GCA_028717725.1 bacterium
TCATTGCCCAAAAAATAAGTAAATCATATTCGAGTTTATCATCGTTTTCTGCTGCCTTTTCATTATAAAGCCCACACATCAGGACACACATGAAGGCCCAAAATAGCAGATAAACATATTTTCCCCCTTCTGGAAAAGGCAACCTCATGATTAGGGTCGTAACGAGCGCACATAAGAAAACATTGATAAGGGTAAGAAAACATGTTCTAATTCCGAAATACAGAGTACCAAGAGGACCACCAATTAACCCCAGGCTACAAGCAATCCATAGATTTTTTCTTTTCATTGTCATCCCTCAAATTTTTGATGACTTGTAATTTCTTTGCAATTCATTATTTTTACACATAACATATAATATACGAATGTCGTTTTTTATGTTATTGAAACTTATTCTTAAGATAAATTTTAGCCCATAATACGGAATTTGTATAGGAAATTTATTGACTCAATTCGTCTTTGACCTATAATAGCGTGATAGACGAAAGGGGCCCTTTCTAACAAAATTGATATCGTTAGCTATATGTTAAGTAATATTTTACCCGAATTTCAAGATTTTCTCGTAGACAAAGGTTTTGCCTCGAAAAAACATGCTCCTTTTTACGCGCGCTGGGCAAGTAAATTTCTCTCTTATTTCAATAACAACAATGAGCCCGATATTGAGAAAAATATGACGGGGTTCATCAATGTTCTCACTAATGACCAAAATATTTCCGATTGGCAAATCAACCAGGCACATGATGCCCTCAAATTATACCTTTACCACTATAACGGTAATAAAAGATTAAAAGTTAATTCTGACCCACAAGTAGCCCAAGCCGATTTGTTTTCGGTTCCCCAGGTCATTAAATCGCTGCGTAATTCCATAAGAATAAAACATTATTCTTACAAAACAGAGCGTTCTTACATAGGTTGGGTAAATAGATTTTACGAATACCTGTCAAAAACGAAGAAGAAGAATCAGGATAATGATAAACCGACAGAAGAAGATATAAGGGATTTTTTGAGTCATCTCGCTTTAAAACTCAAAGTTTCTTCTTCTACACAGAACCAGGCCTTTAACGCCCTTCTTTTTTTATGCAGAAATGTGCTTATGCTTGAACTTAAAGATATTAAAAATACTGTGCGTGCCAAGCGCGGCCCTAAATTGCCTGTTGTGCTCTCCAAAGATGAAGTAGGCAAAATATTTAAACGTTCCTCGCTCAATAATTTGCTTTATCTTCAATTGCTATATGGAACAGGAATACGCCTCATGGAACTTGTGCGTTTGAGGGTACAGGATATAGATTTCGGCTCAAAACTCATATTTATACGCAGTGGCAAGGGAGATAAAGACAGAACCACAGTATTTCCGGAAACAGTTACAGAACCGTTACATAAACATATTAAGGGGGTAAAGGCCCTGCATGAGAAAGACTTAAAGAAGGGACACGGAGAAGTCCATTTGCCGTTTGCTCTTGAAAGAAAATATCCTAACGCCAATAAAGAATTTAAGTGGCAGTATGCGTTTCCTTCATCTAAACTCTCTGTTGACCCGGCATGCGGCAAGATAAGGCGTTTCCATATAAGCGAAAAAGTTATCCAAAACGCAATGTCTGAAGCGGTAAAAAAAGCGGGTATTTTAAAACATGCCACTGTTCACACTTTGAGACACAGTTTTGCAACTCACCTGCTGTTAAACGGCGTTAATATAAGAGAGGTCCAGGAACTTCTCGGGCACAGTCACGTTGAAACCACTATGATTTACACCCACGTGCTGAGGAATATGTCTAAAGCGCCTAAAAGCCCACTTGATACGCTTTATGAGAAAACTAAATAAGTTTGGGATAAACTTATTTAAGTTTAAACTTTTTCTTTAAATATTTCACATCCAGTTTATCTTTATCTCTGCCGGTAGATTCCTTGTTTTTTATGATATTTTTTTTTGAAAGAAACGGGATTTTTATATTTTCAACTTCTATTTCTTCTCTCTCTTCATAAGCCTTATCAAAATCCACCCCGTTAATAAAAGTTATGATATCTATACGCCTGGGAACAACGCCAATCTGATAAATAATCCCTTTTTCTGTAAAAGAATCCGGTGTTATTTCTCTTGGCGGAGCGCCGAACTCTTTAATCGAATTATAGACTTTGGGAGAATTTTCGGCGGAAGGTTCAACCCATACATCAAAATCCCCGGTTGCGCGCGGATATCCCTGAGCTCCCATAGCATAAGCGCCGACAACAATAAATTTTACTTTATTGCTTAATAATATTTGTAACATTTCTTTGTAATCTTCGTTTAGCATCTCCAGAGCCTTTTAATGACCATACTTCATCAGTAAGTTCCCACATAAAAGAAACACATTCGGGGGCAGATAAAGAAACAAAAGGATCGTCTTCTTTATTCATTTTTACCAATTTTGTCTTACTTCTTAACACTCTCATAATAACTGTATTATACCAGATTACCTGTATAAAATCCCTCCTTATTTCCCTATTTTAGACGCTATTATTTCGGCAACCTTTCTGCCTGAAAGGAGCATTCCGCCGAAAACAGGACCCATTCTGGGGGCGCCGAAAACCGCGTTGCACGACATACCCGCGACATACGCGTTTTTATAAAACTCTTTTGTGTTGTCCAGGATCGCCTTCTCCCCTTCTTCCGCGTTCATCGAGCCCTCGCCCATCAAATCACCAGTTTTTGTGAAAAGGTTTTTTCCGACTTTCCTTACTATGACTTTAGCCACTTCGCAGGGATGCCCTGTCGCCTCAACGATATATTTGGACCTTATACAAAGGGGGTCAACGTGAAGGTTCGCTATTTCGACGGCCGACCAGTTGATTACGACCCCCGTTATGTTTCTCTTATCATCTATCATCACATCTTCAACGCTCATACAGTTAAATATTTTCAACCCCGCTCTTACCGCCTTATAAGTCAACGCTGTCACGGCTTCAATTGAGTCGGCGGTATAATAACCGCTTTCATATTCATCGGAACCTATCCCGAACTCATCCAGGATTTCCTTCCCGGCCTGCTGGACAACAATGCTGTTAAACATCATCCCCCCGCCCCACATTCCGCCGCCTATCGATAACTTCCGCTCAAACATAGCGACTTTAATTCCTTTTCTCGCGAGATAATATCCCGCGCATAGACCCGCAGGTCCGCCTCCCGCTACTACGACATCTATATCGGTATAATCTCTCAGTTTATTAAAATAAGCATCCAGAATAGCTCTTGTCACTGTAACTTCGTTCAGTTTCATATTTTTTACTCCTTACATGAGACTGTAACTTATCGAATTAAATGAACATAAGTTACTTAGTCGAATGAATCCCGCCGCTTCGTTTTGTAACACAAAACGGGCGGGACATTTAAACCACTTACCCTTATCTTCATACAAAAAAACCTACCCGCATATGAGGTAGGTTCCTATTCAACCATTTCCCTACGCAGGCATTATCCTGACCAGGTTCATGGGGTTCCCTTCCTCGCAGGAAAGATCTCAGCTTGCGCTCCCCCTTATTTGGATTAATCTAAATCAAAATTATTTCATTGTAAAGCAAATAATTTATGACTCCGCAAAATTTATCCCTGATATAATTTGAACACTTTGTAGTATAATAAAGTCTATCGGATAAAAAGGAGGTATTTTTATCATGAAAAAGTTATTTTCTCCGCTCTTTGTTCTTGTTTTTCTGTTTTTGACAGGCGCTTTTTCCGAAATCGCTTATTCGCGTATGATGCCGGCGCCTAACATAACCCAAATGTCTGATATGCAAAAAGACATATCTATTGTTGAAGGCATATTGCAGAAGGCTTTCCAGGCAAATATGCCGCAGGGGGTTTACCTCGAAGACTACGGCCTGGTTTTTATCTGTCAGGTTTATAGGAGAAACGAAATATCCATAGACGACATAAAAAAAGAAGCATGGCGCATTATGAAAACTTATTTCCCCACCATCAGGGGCCTCAAAAGCGGAGATTTGCTGGTTCTTAATATAAACGACCCTAACAGAATTCACAATCCCCAGTATTCATTTCCCACGATACAGTTAAGAATGAAAAAATCGGACCTTGACGATTTTCAGTCAAAGAAAATATCCGAAAGCGAACTTGAGAAACGCTCAAAAATCATGGAGATAAACTGAATGGAAGAAATCAAATGCGAATGCGGACACACGCTGAAAATTCCGCCGGATTATGTTCTGAATGAAACCACGTGTCCCGCCTGCGGGAAGCAGGTTCAAATTTCTTCATCGGGCACCCATACTTCCGCGACAGCTCCGGAAAACAATCATTCCAAGCTTAAAGTAAGGCGTTCTTCCGCTCAAAGCGCCCAGGACATAGGACAGAAAGTCGTAGGCAAATGCAATACATGCGGCAAAGGAATAACAGCAGAAATGAGAACTAAATACGGTTACTTCTGTTCGGATGGATGCAAGATTAAATTTTCTTCCTCATCGGAAAAACTCTCTCAAAAAAGCGTTCAGGAAATAGGCACCCGGGAAGAAAGGGTTTCAAAAGTATCTTCCCTCATCAAAAAAACCGTTTTACTGGCTACGCTTATCATTGCCGGAGTAGCAATATATGAAATTTTCTTTAAATACAAAACAAGTGAATTATGGTCCGTTACCCTTGATAACAAAGGAGCTGTAAAAGCTTCTCTTGCTGAAGGAAATACTGTTTATCTCCTTACTGAAAAAGATTTAATTCTTGAACTGGAAACTTCAAGCGGAAATATTCTCAGCGAAAATACCGTAGGCAAATCAAACGATATAAATCAGCAGGATTTTATTTTTTCTTTTCTCTCTGATTTTCTGCCGGCAACCATGGAATTCGCGGGAAACGGAGATATTCTCATCAACTCGCATTCTTATTTCGCCAGATATTCCAGAGAAAAACACAAGACGCTCTGGGTTAAAAACTCAAGCGGGGGAAAAATAGCTCAGGACAGAAAATACATAGCCGCCATAGACATATCCGGCATAGCCAATGACGAATCAATCGTTTCTTTCCTCACTCCCCTGCCCGCTTCTACGTCTATAACAATCTATAACATCGAGACAGGCGCCGAAATACAGAAAATCACACTGGATTCACAGATTGTCTCATGCGCGATAGTAGATAATTTTATCTTCGCATCAACATTAAAAACATACTTTGAAGATAACAAGTTCAGCAAAGAAGAAACAATTAAATGTTTTTCGATAAAAGACGGTTCGCAGATATGGGCCAAAGAAGCGATGGGACTCCTCTATTCCCTGAACAACACCCTGCTCCTGGTAGGCCCGTCCGGAACGGAAATTCTCAGCCTTGATGGTAAAACATTATGGAAAAACGAACGGGAAATGTATTTTTTGAGCATGTCAAATGACAAGTACATCCTTCTCAATACGGCTAACAGCCTTGCCCTTCTGGACTCAAAAACATTTCATCTGATATGGAGCGAACATTCTGCCGGTCTGAAACCCGTAAAACTCACCGATAAGCATCTGATAGTGGAAAAGTTGACATTTGAAACTCCGCCGTCATCGGATAAGTCTAACCCGGAATCCGATCAGATAAACGCTCCGGATTTAACTTCAGTTTTTAATGATTTCGAAGATATGCTTGACGGGAAAAAAGACATAAAAGCAAGTTCGGCGTCCAATATGGCGGCTAAAATCGCCAAACAGATGAAAAAAAATGAACGCGACATACCCCGGATAAAAAGTTCTGTCCTTTCATTCATAAAACTTCCCGACGGAGTAACAGAAAAAACCGTAAATATAGAAGGAAACGAAACCGCCGTGAGCGGCGCCCTTATCGCAACAGCGAAAAGTAAATTCAATTTTAATGTTCTGGACGCGGCATCGGGTTTTAACGCTCTTGGTTCAGACGTCACTTTTTATCTTTTTGACAGCTCCGGCAAAAAAATCTGGAAATATCCTGCCTTACATACGGGAAATCTGCTTCATGTAACAGAAAAAGGAGTCCTGGCGCAGACATACAACACCGATTTTACGGGAAAATCGCTGCAAAAATATGATATAAAACTTTTCTTTCTGAGAAAA
>JAQUNG010000098.1 GCA_028717725.1 bacterium
TGTGCTCTTCCGATCTGTGGGACCAGGTGGAAATGAGAATATCGGAATTAAAGAGGAAGAAAGAATCCATCGGGCCTGTCAGCCTGGGCGCGATAGAGGAGTGCGAGGAACTCGAGGAGAGGCTCAAATTCTTAAGCGAACAGCATGAAGACCTTCTCAAGGCGAAAGACTCGCTTCATACCGCCATCAGGACCATTAACGCCACTACCAGGAAACTTTTTACCGAGACATTTGAATCTGTAAGGTCTAACTTCAGGGAGACTTTCAATATACTGTTCGGCGGCGGGCGCTCGGATTTGTGTTTTGTCGGCGAAGGGGATGTCCTGGAAGCGGGTGTGGATGTCGTGGCGACGCCTCCGGGCAAGAAGCTGAGGCACATATCCCAGCTGTCCGGCGGGGAGTCCGCTTTGACCGCGATAGCTTTGATGTTCGCCCTGTTTAAGGTCAGGCCGAGCCCGTTTTGCGTGCTGGATGAAATAGACGCGCCCCTGGATGAATCGAATATTATGAGATTCGTTAACCTCCTGAAGGATTTTACGGTCAATACGCAGTTCATAATAATCACGCATAATAAGAAGACGATAGGCATCAGCGATGTCATGTACGGCATTACTATGGAGGAGAAGGGCGTCTCTAAAGTCGTGTCGGTTAAATTTGCGGGAAAAGAGCCGGAAACAGCATCCGCCTGATAAAGCCGTTACTTCCCGGCCCTTTTAATAAATCTTCCGATCCGCAGCAGAGCTTCTTTCAGTTTGTCAGTGCTTGTCGCGTAGCACATCCTTATGAAATCGTCATACCCTTCGCCGAAAGCTGTCCCGGGAACGACGGCTACCTTTTCGGAATGAAGAAGTTTTTTTGCGAAAGTCTTTGAATCCATATTCGTTTTCTTTATGGAAGCAAAGGAGTAGAAAGCCCCTTCGGGCATATGAGCCTCAAGGCCTATTTCGTTAAGTCCGCTGATAAACAAATTCCTTCTCCGCCTGTATTCATTCTTCATTTCCAGCACGGAGTTATAGCTTCTTTTCAGGGCTTCTATCGCAGCTATCTGTCCTGTAATGGGAGCGCATAACATCGTGTATTGGTGGACCTTGTTCATCGCGGCAATCAGCCATTCTGGGCCGCAGGCATATCCTATGCGCCAGCCGGTCATGGAATAAGCCTTGGAAAACCCGTTAAGATAAAGTGTTTTTTCTTTCATCCCCGGCAATGTGATTATGGGCGTATGTTCGAAATCATAGGTCAAATCCCCGTAAATCTCGTCGCTCATGACAATGATATCCCTGTCTTTAAGCGCATTTGTTATAGCCGAGAGCTCTTTTTTCGTATAAGAAGCTCCCGTGGGGTTGCAGGGGTAATTAAAAAGCATGGCTTTTGTTTTTTTCGATAACACCTTTTTAATGTCGCCGGGCGACAGTTTGAACCCGTTTGCGGGCGAAGTCCTGATGATAACGGCTTTGCCGTCCGACAGGGTTATCAGCGGCTCATATGCGACGTAACAGGGTTCGTGGATAATCACTTCATCCCCTTTATTCAGAAGGGCTCTCATTGCCAGGTCGTTTGCTTCGCTGACTCCCACGGTGATCAATATTTCTGTTTCGGGGTTGTAATGTATACCATAACGTTTCTTTATGTTTTTTGATATTTCGTTCCTCAATTCAAACAGGCCCTTGTTGGACGTGTAGGAAGTATAGCCGTTTTCAAAAGAGTATATAGCCGATTCTATTATGTTCCATGGCGTTGTAAAGTCGGGCTCTCCCACACCCAGGGAAATGACATCGTCCATTCCGATTACCAGGTCGAAAAATTCCCTGATTCCGGAAGGTTTTAGAAACTGGACTTTGTCTGAAATCTTCTTAACCATACCTGTATCTCTCACATGGAGATTGCGATTCTCTTGTCTTTTACTATTCTGCGGAGTATATCTCCGCCGTCCTTATACTTTTTTAATATAAAATGGGTCTGTGTGCCGCGCACATGGTCTATCGTGGAAAGTTTCTCAGCCACAAAATTACCTATTGTGTGGATGCTTTTTCCCTCTATTATCAGCAGAAGGTCATATCCGCCGGAAAGAAGGTAACAGCTTTTTACCTCGGGAAAGCTGTATATCCTCTCGGCGACCTTATCGAACCCCGAACCCCTTTCGGGAGAAATGCTTACTTCTATCAATGCCAGCACATCCGTGCAATTCTCATCCTTCAGGAGCTCTTTGTTTACGATAGTCTTGTATTTTATGATAACCCCTTTTTTCTCATACTCGGAAATCGCTTTTTTTACGGCCTGTTCGCTTTTCCTTGTCATTTTAGCGATTTCTTTGGGTGTGGCCCTGGCGTCTTTTTCCAGTATTTCCAATATCTCATCCATAATAACCTCCGCAGGATTATAATTATTTATGTGTAGTATAAATACAGTTATATAAATAGTCAAAATATATTTATGGTGTTGACATAATTAATTATTATGATAACATTGTAAAGTCTTCAGGGCAGGGTGTAAATCCCGACCGGCGGTAAACCTCATAATGAGGCAAGCCCGCGAGTTCCCAAGGGAACTGATCCGGTGCGATTCCGGGGCCGACGGTTAAAGTCCGGATGGAAGAAGGCGTTTTTATTAAAAAATCTTACGCTCTGAAGTCCGCTTCAGGGCTTTTTTTTTGAAAAAAAACAAGAGCAAAAAAATATAACCACAGATAAAAAGCAGGGAGTTAAGTAAATATTTTGAACGGATTCGGGAGCTGAGTTTTTGTCTTAGCGACTGCCTCGGAATCCCGCCGCCGGCGGGATGAGAATGAGTGAAAAATAGATACTTAACTCAACTCCTGAAGCGAATGATTCATCCTGGCCAGAGGCGGGCAAGTGTGTAAATCCCTGCCTGCCGTAGGCAGGTGTGTCATCTGTGGTTAGGTAATTTTAAAGTTTTTTGATTTAATATAAAGAGAAGGCCATATGAAATTCAACAGTGTCGAAGAGATTATTTCGGAGCTTAAAGAAGGCAGGATGGTTATCCTTGTCGATGACGAGAACCGTGAAAACGAGGGAGACCTGGTAATGGCCGCTGAAAAGGTTTCTCCTGAGAGCATAAATTTTATGCTGTCGCACGGCAAAGGCCTCATCTGCGTGCCGATGTCGCCTGAGAGGATAGACAGGCTTAATCTGGACCCCATGGTCAGGATGAACGCCGATAGTTATAAAACGGCGTTTACGGTTTCGGTCGACGCCAGGAACGGGGTATCTACCGGCATATCCGCTTTTGACCGGGCAAGAACCATAAAGCTGCTTGCGGACAATAAGTCTGCGCCGTCCGATTTTACGGTGCCGGGACATATTTTTCCCCTGAAAGCCAGGGAAGGCGGGGTGCTTGTACGGGCGGGGCACACAGAGGCCGCGGTTGATTATCTCAAACTGGCGGGTTTAAATACTGCGGGTGTTATATGCGAAATCCTGAACCCCGACGGAAGCATGGCCAGGCTGCCTGAACTGGAAAAATTTGCCAGAAAATACAAGCTTAAGATATCTTCGATAGAAAATCTTATCAAACACAGGCACAAGACCGAAAGATTTATCAAAAGAGAAGTTGAGACCTCCCTGCCCACGAAGTTCGGGATTTTCAGGATGATAGGGTATTCATCCAGTATAGACGCTCAGGAGCATATAGCGCTTGTTATGGGAGACCTTGACAAGGAGACGCCTACGCTGGTGAGAGTCCATTCCGAATGTCTAACCGGAGACGTTTTTAAATCCATGAGGTGCGATTGCGGAAAACAGCTTGAACAATCCATGCAGAGGATCGCGGAAGCGGGCAAAGGCGTTATTCTCTATATGAGGCAGGAGGGAAGGGGTATAGGCCTTATCAACAAGCTGAAAGCTTATTTGTTGCAGGATAAGGGATATGATACAGTGGAAGCCAATATAAAACTGGGATTTGAGGACGACCTTCGCGATTACGGCATCGGCGCCCAGATTCTTGAAGATATCGGGGTGGGGAATCTCATATTGTTGACAAATAATCCGAGGAAAATCGTGGGGCTGGAAGGGTACGGCATAAAGATTACAGGCAGGGAACCGTTAATCAGCAAAGTTAACAGGTACAATAAAAAATATTTGCTTACCAAGAAAAACAGGATGGGCCATTTTCTGGACATAAAAGAATAATAACGGAGGTGTGTGATGGGAAAAATCATCAGCGGAAAGCTTAATGTGGCAGGGAAGAAAGTTGCGTTGGTTGTGAGCAGGTTTAATGAGTTTATCACCGCGAAGCTGGTCGAGGGAGCCAATGACTGCCTTATGCGGCACGGCGCGGGAGATAAAGATATTGATATCGTGTGGGTGCCGGGTTCTTTTGAAATACCTGCGGTCGCAAAAAAAATAGCGAAGGCGAAAAAATATAATGCTATAATCTGCCTGGGCGCTGTTATAAGGGGGGATACTCCCCATTTTGATTATGTGTGCAAGGAAGTGTCAAAAGGCATATCCGCCCTTGCGATGGAATCGGAAATACCCGTCGTGTTCGGGATCGTGACAACTGACTCCCTGGAGCAGGCTATAGAACGCGCCGGGACCAAGTCGGGCAATAAAGGTTTTGACGCGGCGCTTACGGCTATAGAACTGATAAACCTCTATGAAGAGATAAAATGATCGGATAATGTATGGGCAACAGAAGGATAGCGAGAGAAATAATCATAAAGAACCTGTATGCTAATGAGATATCCGGCTGCGACGACAGCAACTCCGAAAGCCTGGTTTCCGAAGAGCTCGGGAGGCTGGATGAAAAAAGCCGCTCGTTTATTTTGGATATCTGCAGGGGCATAATCGGGAAGAAGGATGAAATCGATTCAATAATCGTCCGGTACGCCGACAACTGGGATCTGAACAGGATAGCCGTATTGGATAAAAACATCCTGCGGCTCGCAATTTATGAAATGCTGTTTGTCGAAGATATTCCGCCTGTTGTTTCAATCAATGAGGCTATCGACATAGCTAAAAAATTCAGCACGAGAGATTCGGGAAAATTCGTAAACGGCATTCTTGATAAAATCCACAAAGAATTAATAATAAATAAAGATAAAAATGGCTGATATTTGTGATCTTCATATACATACCCAATTTTCCGACGGCATATTCTCTCCCGAGGAAATCGTGGAAATGGGTGTTTCCGCGCGCCTGAGGGCCATTGCCATAGCCGACCATGACACGGTCGACGGTATCCCGCGCGCCGTGAAGGCGGCAGGGGGCAGGAACATCGACGTTGTCCCGGCCGTGGAAATCAGCGCCGATTCTGACGAAGACGAGGTTCACATCCTGGGCTACTTTATCGATTTGAATTCCGGCAGCATAAAAAGGGAGTTGAAGCGGCTGCGCGGGATAAGGGTGGAAAGAATCTACAGGATGATAGATAAGCTCCGGGAGCTCGGTATAAGTTTAAACCCGGAAGAGATAATAGAGAACGGGCATGCCCGTTCGGTTGGCCGTCCGCATATCGCAAGGGCTTTAGTCAAGTCGGGATATGTCAGGAATATTTCGGAAGCGTTCAGGAAATTTATAGGTGAAGGCGGCCCGGCATATGTGAAGAAGGAAAAACTTTCTCCCGGGAAGTGCATCTCCTTTATAAAAGATGCCGGCGGAGTACCTGTCCTGGCCCACCCCGGGACCGTAAGGTCGAAAGATGTCCTTAAAGATGTTATCCGCTCGGGCATTAAAGGCATCGAAGTCTATCACCCCGACCATAATTCCAAAGCGGAGATTTTTTATGCCGGCATTGCCGGGCAGCACGGTCTTATTGTTACGGGCGGCTCTGATTTCCATGGCCCGGAAAGCGCGCGTTCATATGTGGGATTGAAAACAGTCGATTATTCCGCCGTTGAAATGCTGGAAAAAGCCAAATCTGAAAAGTAAACGGGAGTTATGCATGATAACGGGAATCCTTTCCAGGATGAAAAAAGCCATGCG
>JAQUNG010000099.1 GCA_028717725.1 bacterium
CGCATCCATCCCCACAACCGCGGGAGCAATAATTTCATTGACGTTCTTTACCGCTTTTAACACACCTTTGCCGGAATACCTTTTTTTGTCGCCGTCTCTCAGTTCCACCGCTTCATGTTCTCCGGTCGAAGCGCCCGAAGGAACAGCCGCACGACCCAAAAACCCTCCTTCAAGAGCCACATCGACTTCAACGGTCGGGTTCCCTCTCGAATCCAGAATTTCACGTCCTTTAACGCTTAATATCGTCGTCACATCATCCTCCATGTTAAATAGTTCAATAGTTTAGTAGTTTAGCGGTCCAACAATTCAACAAATAAACAGTTTCCCGGTTTTTCGTTTTTCAACCACTCAAATGCTGAACTATTTATCTGTTTAACTCATTCGTGAATAACAATTTTATTTTTATCGTCATTGTTTGTCAATACAATTCCCGGATATCGCGACACGCGCTTTTTCCCTTTACAATTAATGAACTTTTATTTAAAATACGATATTGTATTGGGATATTAAGTTTACAAGTAAAATAATGGAGCATTTGATGAAAAAATCTGCTCTGGTTTTTTTGTTTTGTTTGTTTTTATCATACCCCCTGATTTCCTCAGCCAACGTCCTGTTGAACAACAGTTTTGAAACCGAGGGAGGAGACGTCGGAGAAAACTGGTCGCGGTTCGGACAGGCATGGCGCGTAGAGGAAGGCGGGACCCATCCCGCGGCCCAGGACGGCAGTTATATGCTTCTTATAAACACGCAGGGCACAGACGGCGACGGCAATGGGGCTTATCAGCAATGGGTTTGGGGCGGGGATACGGCATACACTTTTACGGGATATTACCGGATAGAAGCTGAACTCCCCGCAGACTACGCCACCTTTCTGAAAGTTGATTTTTATAATATTGAGGGTACCTGGATAGGCGCAACAGAAGGGACCAAAATGTCAAGCCAGACTGACGGCTGGGTTTTCTATGAATTATCAGGCTCAACCCCGGCAGACACCGTTATCGCCAGGTTTGTCCCTATAATATGGGGAACAACTTCCGAACAGATATTAAATACTGTTTATTGGGATAATCTCTCCGCTGTTCCAGAACCGGGAGCGATGTTACTGGGAGCAATGGGTTTTTTGATTATCCCGGCTTACAAAAAATTCAAAGGAAAAACCGTATGATTAAAAAATTCATGTTTTCTTTATTCTTTATCTTATTGCTTATATCTTCTCAAAACGTGTTTGCAAACTTCCTTTTAAACTCCGGATTCGAAGAAGGAATATGGACAAGTGTAGCGGATTTCCCCGATGACTGGACAGGAAAGGGCGGAGCGGGGGAATGGTATTTAGACTGGAAAAATGACGCGGGACTGGCCCACAGCGGAAGCAAATATATGTCTCTTGGGGGTCAGGCTGAGGCCGCCGCGTGGATGTGGCAGAGAGTGACAACCGTAGTGCCCGACGAGCGCGTAACCTTCAGCGCGTGGATGAAAACCGACTGGGGAACCCCAACGGGCTACCTTGAAATCAATTTTAAAAATGCCGCTGATGAGTCGATATATTCCCACAAAGTCGAACTGTTCAGCGAAGTAGTAGAAACATGGACTCTTTATTCCATTTCTTACACAGCGCCCGCGGGCACAGTTTTTACGGATTTTGTGATGACTGCGGACGGTTCGGGGATGGTTTGTTATGACGATGTTTCCGCTGTCCCAGAACCGGGCATTATGACTCTGTCCGGAGCGGCTGTAATAGCCCTGTTTTTATCGAAAAAATTTCTCTTTTCTTAAACTCATAACACACTGATAAGCAACAAGTTATCGATATAGAAACTACCTCCGGTTTCTTGCCGTACTCACCTTGACAACACCCTGATTATGTGATATGTTTGTAAGGTATATCGAAACGTGTCACAGGCTGCGCAGTATTCATAAGAAGTTCCTTATACCCTACGCCAAAATAAAGACATCTTTGAGAGGAGGAACGGATATGAAAACGGTAATTATAAGCACCTTGGTTCTTGTCCTATTTATCCCTCTTTCAGCCCATGCGAATCTTCTGGTGAACCCAAGCTTTGAATCAACGGGCGGATGGAGCACAAGCTCCGGACACTGGGAGGTCGTATCAAGCGGCAGTAACGGGATAAACACCCCCTACGGCGACTATATGATGAAATACAGCACAACAAGCAATACCACTTATACAGGTTTCTCGCAGGGAATGGATGCCACCCCTAACGCCACATATTCCATATCGGGCTACTATAACATACCCACCGACTTATGGCACGGTTATCACACATACGCATACGTATATTATATGGCGGAAGGCGGAACAAGCCCGATAAAAATTGAAGGTGTCGGGAGTTTTGCCGATCCGACTGATGGCTGGAGTCTCTTCACGGCAAGCACCACGGCGCCTGAAGAAGCTGTCCGGGCCGTCCTTACTATAGCCGTGGGTGTTTCGGGAGGCTATCCTGACCCGCTGGGAGAACAGGTTATTTACTGGGATAACCTTTACTTCGCCAAAGACGAAGTCATTCCGGAAGCAAGCAGTCTTACATTGCTTTCCATCGGCATTGCGGGCCTGTTGATATTCGGCAGAATAAAAAGAAATTAATAAGCATAGTATCCGTTCACCCCTCTTTAGGCGGTATCTTAAAGATACCGCCTTTCTTTCCAACACAACAACGAAAACTTGTCAGCCAATATCTTTAATGCTATAATAAAATAGTAACACGGGGGGAGGATATATGAGCAAGCCATATATATCACTTTGTTTTTCCGTCTTCTTTCTGCTGTCCGTTTTCCACTCCGCAAACTCCGAAGAAAAAATCATTTCGATAGAAAGCGTCGGCAAAACCGAAGAGGAGGCAGGCGCGTTCGAAGAACTTCATTCGTATTTCAAGATAACACTGAAAAAACACGTCCGGGAGGCAATCGGGAAGATAAATGTTGTAATCTATTTCTTCGAAATACCCAAGACTGTGCAGGGCAAGAAAATAGGAAATAAAGACGTTGTCCTTTCCGCCCGACAGGAGCTTTCGCCCTTTCTGCCGTGGGATAGGAACAACAGGCTTTTTATAAGCACCAGTTTTTATCCCAGCGTCAGAGCCGGATTTGTCTTCTACGGCTATCTTGTCCGGGTTTACGCCGGGGACAGCCTTGCCGACGAGCTGGCTGAACCGCCGCACCTCAAAGATAAAAGCTTTTTACAAAACAAGGCTATTATTTGACATCCCTCTTTTTTGAAAAACTTCCGCGCAGCCCGGTTTTAGCGTCGGGAAACCATTCCGGCCGTTAAAATGGGCACTTGACAACCTGAAAGTTTTCGTGTTATAAATACCCAATAATTTTTAACATTTTTTTGATATATTGTAATTTAGTTTTCAGCGGCTTTTTTCCCGCGAGGTATCCGTCAGCGGGGATTTAGGGCCGTAAAAGCGTTGGTGTTTGTTTATTATTTATATTACAGGGAACAATAATAATGGCCGAGAATCCAAATAAAGAGGATAGTTATATCCTCAATCATGAATTCCAGCATTCCGAGAATGGCCGGAATAATAATGACGAACACCATGAGCCGTTGGAAAACGCTTTTGACGCCCTGCCCTACCCTTTTTATATCGTGAACTCGCGTAACGGATACGTAATAAAGGCCAATCCGGCGACCGGACTGAAAGAGGGAGATAAAACATATATAGAGGCTGAATTTGGAGATATACCCGCCATAAAAGAAAATATCCATGATCTCATAAAAGAGGTCAAACTTTCCGGGAAAACCCTGAACCGCGAGTTCTCCACCGCTGATTCGACGGGCAGTAAAAAAGACATAGAAATACATATTTATCCTATTTTCGACGACAACAGAAAAATATCGCAGATAGCGATATACGTGCTCGACATAACGAAAAGGAAAAAAGCCGAGAGTGAAGTCCTCCAGGAAAAACAGCAAATCACCGAAATCACAAGAATAGATCCGGTAACCGGTTTTTATAACAAACGGTATCTAATGGAGAGGCTCACAGCCGAAATAAGCCGCGCACAGAGAAGCATCCTCCCCATGGCCCTGCTTATTGTCGAGCTGGAAGATTTCGAACAAACAAATGACTCCCGGGGACGCGACGCGTCAAACGAAATACTTAAAGAAACCGCGGCAATGATAAAAGACGAGGGGAGGCAGGAAGATGTTTTCTTCCGTTATAAAGAAAACCAGTTTGCCGCTCTCCTCATAGAAAGCGGATACGCGGGGGCAAAAAGATTCTCCGAACATATTATAAGCAAAATCGGAGCGCACGCGTTCAACGTAAACGGCGAAGAAATCAGGGCTTCCGTAAGTGTAGGGGCGGCCTGTTACCCGGAGAGAAGCATAAAAACCGCGGAAGACCTTCTGAAAGTCGCCGACTGCGCTCTTATTGAAGCGAAAGATTTCGGAAAAGGCAGAGCCGTATTTTACCAGAACAAAGGAACCCCTTTGACGGAGGGCAATTATAAATCAGCAAATGTGGAAACATTGAAAAAAACCATTACCGACCTGGGTGACCGCTCAAAAAAAACCATAGTGGAATCGATTTATGATTTCGCCGCTTCTTTTGAAAACAACGAATATATCAACGGGAAAAGCACCGAACAGATATTCTCTATAGCGAAAAAAGTATCTAACCTGGAAGAAATTTATTCCGTGGCAAGAAGCATTGATAGCAGAAATCCTTTTATCGGCGAACATTTCGAATGGATAATATCAACGATAGAAAAACTTGCCGACACACTGAAAATAAGTCCCGAAGAAGTGCAGGATATGAAAAGCGCCGCCGCCCTGTATGACATCGGCAAGATATTTATAAGCGACTCAATCCTTCACAAAAAGTCCCCACTGACGGTGGAAGAATGCAGGATAATAAAGAAACACCCGCAGATAGCGTTTGATATGGTAAAAGCCTCTTCAATGCTGAAAGGCTCTCTCCCCAGTATACTGCACCATCACGAGCGCTACAACGGCACCGGATATCCAGACGGGCTCAAAGGGGAAGAAATACCTCTCGGGGCAAGAATCATATCGGTCGCGGACGCCTATCAAGCTCTTATTTCGGACCGTCCCTACAGGAAAGCTTTCAACGATGACAAAGCCCTGAACATAGTCGAGAAAGCGGCCGGGACTTATTTCGACCCGAAAGTCGTAAAGGCTTTTGTCGCCAATGTTTCTTAGTTTTACTCTTTTCCCGCCGCGGCTTTGTAAATGTCTCTTTTTTTAAGGCCCGTGATTTTTGCGGCGATTTTCGCGGCTTTGCTTGTCCCGACACCGGTTTCATCGCGTATTAGAGAAACTATTCTCTCAAAATCATAGTCCGTTTCCCGGGTCTTTTCCCGGCCTTCGGCAACAATGGTTATTTCCCCGCGGGGTTCCTTCCCGAGTTTATTCAGTATTTCAGACAGCGGTCCGAATATGCTTTCCTCATAAAGTTTTGTCATTTCCCTGAAAAGGCATGCTTTCCTGTTTCCCCAAACATCCAGCATCAATTCCAGAGAATTGCGGATTCTTTTCGGAGATTCATAAAAAATAAGGGTTCTTTGCTCATTTTTCAATGCGGTAAAAAAATCCCGCAGTTTTTTATCGCTTTTGGGCATATATCCCTCGAAAACAAACCTGTCGGACGCTATGCCGGAAGCGGATAAAGCGGCTATCGCCGCGCACGGCCCGGGCACGGGTATAACTTCTACGTTCTCAGACCTGAGAATGCTGACAAGCCTGTATCCGGGGTCGGAAACGCACGGTGTCCCGGCATCGGTAATCAGCGCGGCGGCGCCGTCTTCTTTAATTCTTCGGATAACATAATCGGTTTTCTCCCGTTCATTACCTTCAAAAAAACTTATGATGTTTTTCTTGGGTATCCGGCATTTTTCCAGCAATACCCTGGCTTTTCTCGTAT
>JAQUNG010000100.1 GCA_028717725.1 bacterium
TTTTTCTATTTCAACGAGGTTAAGGACATCCTCTCTGTTATATTCCAAGAGCAATTCCAGCGCTTTCCTGTCGCCCGAAAAAGCAAATCTATCCCAAAGATACAGCGCCTGGAATCCGTCAATTCCGCTTGTTTCTCTCGATACATTAAGCATTAACTCAACCATTTTCATGCCGCCCGTAAGTCCTTCTTTCTGGCATATCCACCGCAGGTCGCATGAGCTATACATTTCCCTGAGATCAACCCCGAGCGTTTCTCTTATAACGCGTAAATCGAAACTGTTTCCGTTATATGTAACTATCCTGGAAGCCGCCCGCGGGAGGGCGGACATAAGTTTCTCTTTCGTTATATCGGGTTTGACCATCTGGACCAAGCCGCCTGCCGCACTGAAAAAACCCAGCACGGTTATTTCCCCAGAACGATTTGTTTCTATATCGAGATAAATGCTCACTATCTTCTCATCCGAAATTATAATGCTTCCTCACGGCTTTGGTTATTTTCCATATGCAATCCATGTTTGCGGGAAATATAACAAGATCTCCCGCGCCGAATTTCACCGGAAGGCCGTCTTCCGGGACAACGGCGGCTTCTCCTTCCAGTATATAACATGTTTCCCTCTGGTCATAATGCCAGGGAAAAACCGATATTTCTTTTTCCCATATCGGCCAATCAAACACTCCCATTTCATCGAGCTTCTCCCCGGAAGGATTCTTGATTATCCGTATGTCCATAAAAACATCCTCTCGGAATTTACTCTCCCGGCCCCGCATATCTGAATACCACAAGCGTAATATCGTCGGATTGTTCGGCGGCACCGCGGAATGATTTTACGTCGCGCAGGATTTCTTCAGCCATATTTTCGGGAGAAAGCAGGATATTTTCTTTTATCAGGTTTATAAGTTTTTCTTCTCCGTATAATTCTTTTTCGCTGTTTTGAGCTTCTGTTATACCGTCGGTATAAAAAATCAGCGTATCCCCTTTTTCGAGTTTCATGACATCCCCGAGGTAAGAGACACCGCCCTTTATCCCCACAGGGATATTTCTGCCGCCTTCGAAGAAAACAACTTCACCGGATCTTATCAATAAAGGATAATTATGTCCCGCATTGGTCAGGTTAAGCGCGCCCGTATTCAAATCGACGACGGCATATATCAGCGTTATGAACATAGCGGAAGGGTTATGCATGCATATTTCGTCGTTCAGGCGCGATATAAGCGGCGTGGTATCGAAAAAACCCGGCGCGGTATATCTCAAAAGCGTTATGGTCTGCATCATAAATAAAGACGCCGGAATCCCTTTACCCGACACATCTCCTATAACAAATCCCAGGCTGTTTTCCCCGGCTTTTATAAAGTCATAAAAATCTCCCCCGACCTGTTCGGCGGGATCGTTCATCCCGAACAAAACATACTGCCCGCGCCTGTTGAATTCGGGCACTTTTTCGGGCAGCATCTGCCTTTGGACATCCCTCGCGATTTTCAACTCGCTTTTCATCCTTTCCTTTTCTTTCGCGGCAACGGTTATTTCATCGATATAACGCCTGAGGTCTTTCAGCATCTCATTATACTTGTCGGAAAGCATGTATATTTCCCTGCTTCCGCCGAAACGCATCTCCGAATCAAAATCCCCTTTTCCAAGATGGCCCACGGCCTCGGCTAATTTTGAAAGAGGTCTCGTTATATATCCCGAAACAAAAAAAGCAAGCAGGCAGAATGCCAGCATTATGCCTGTCATGACAATTATCGCTTTTTTCCTGAAGAACGCCGAAAAATTATCAATCTCCGTTCTGACATCTTCAAGCGGCTGGAAAAATTCATCAATATAGGTGGTGGCGCAGACAAGATATCCGGTGCCCTGGACTGACGTCACACAAAGGTATTTCTCCTTGGGTTTACCGCTGTCTTTTTCAAGAAAAGTATAGTAACCTTTACAACTGCCGTTTCTTACGGCTTCCTGCACAAGTTCCCACATCTGTGGAAAATCGTCTTTCCATTCCGAATAATTTCTACCGACCACATCCTTATTGGGATGCATTAAAGACCGCCCCGAGCGGTCAAATACGTCCGTATAACCCGTGATTCCCACATCCTGAACGGCAATATCCATAAGCGGCTTATAATTAAGATTATTTTCAAGCTCCACAGGATTATTTTGAAGATATATCCCGATTTCGCGGGCTACTGATTCCGCTTTAAGCTGGATAAGGGATTCCGCTTTCTGTCGGAGAGAATCCATCGCTATCTTTTCGACTTTCGATTTAAAAATATTAAGGCCGTCTATGCTCATGATAAGCAGGACGGCGCTTATTATCAAAGTAAGAAACATGACAAAGATGATATTAATAAGAGGGAAACTTAACTTTTGAGTGAATTTCATTTGTTTTTCCCGCGGTGCTCCGACATTCACCCGGTCAATGCCGCGAAACCGCAAAACTGAATTCACGCGCCGCCCGGGCCATTTTAGATAAGCCCTTTTTCGCTGAAACTGAAATACCCGTCCAGCCCGATAATAATATGATCTATTATATTAACATCTATCAGAGATAAAGCCTTTTTTAATTTTTCCGTCATACGCCTGTCCTCTTCGGAAGGGTTCAAATTCCCGCTCGGATGGTTGTGGACCAGAATAACGTTTACGGCTTTTCTTTTCACCGCATTTTCAATAACTTTCCGCGGGTATACGGGCGCCCTGTCCACTGTACCTCTGCCGACCGTATCGGCTCCGATTATCCTGTTGGAGGCATTCAGATACAGTACTTTCAACAATTCATCTTTTTCCGATTGCATCGAAATACGCAGATAATCGCATACATCGGCTGCCGATTTGACCGAAACGCTCCCGAAAGCTTTCTGTTTAAGATAAATTTCCGCGATATCCTTAATGGCGCTGATAAGGTTTATCGCGTTCTGCCCGATTCCTTCAACCGATTTGATGTCCTCTATATCCGCATCCATCAGTCCTTTTATCGATTTGAACTTGTTTATCAGTCTCTTCGCGAGGCATTTCGTGTCTTTACGTGGTAAAGCGTAGAACAGGATAAATTCAAGAACTTCATAATCCTGCCATCCTTCGAAACCGCAGGATTCATATTTGGATTTCACCCTTTTTCTGTGTCCCAGATAGTCGTGTTTCATCAATTAACCGTCCGGGTTTGGATCTCACGCAATGCGTCCTTTGCCGTTTTTTCGGCTTTTTGAGCTTTATCAACCATGCCCGCCTTTCTGAAAAGTTTCGCAAGGAGCATCAACATATCATAGCCGTTAAGGTCTTCGGCTCCTTTGTTATCCAGGCGTATCTGTTCCGCCGCCCTGAACAGGGAATCAGCCTCATCGTGTATACCCACCATATAATTATATATGCCCATAAGGTCAATGCAGTATGCCACTCTCAGGTCGTTCTCGCCGTATATTTTCCCGCTCATCTGCAACGCTTCCTGAATCAGAGGTTCCGCTTTTTTCATCTCTTCGCGAAGCAGATATATCGCGGCGAGTTTTTTTAATATCGACGCTATATCCGGACTCTCGTTCCCGAAGATTTTCTTTTTAACCTCCAAAGCTTTCCGAAGATATGTTTCCGCGTCTTCTTCTTTCCCCATGGTCATGTAAAGGACTCCGAGATTGTTGAGAGTTACGGCCGAGGAAGGATGCTCTTCCCCGAGTATCTTCACCTTCATGTCCAGCGAAGCTTTATAAAAATTTTCCGCATCCTGGAATTTATTCTGCTTTTTCAAAAGCCAACCCATATTGTTCAGCGATACTGCCACAGCGGGATGTTCGGCGCCGAAGCATTGTTTTCTGGAAGCGAGGGATTGTTTAATCAGCGGAGCGGCCTCATCAGGCTTATTCCAACTCACATATAAGACTCCCATACTGTTGAGCGCGCAGGCAACATCGGGATGTCCTTCATCCAGGAATTTTCTTCTTATTCTCAAGGCCTCTTTCAGAAATCCTTCAGCTTCTTCATAGCGGCCCTGAAGGGTGTAAAGATCCGCGAGATTATTCATAACAGACGCTATGTCCAGGTGGTCGGTCCCCAGCAGTTCCTGCCTGATTTTCAATGACTGTTTATACGCAGCTTCCGCCTCGGCCAATTTTTTCAAATCCCCGGAAATAACACCCTGATTGTTCAGCAGTATGCTTACTTTGGGGCTATCGGGTCCGTAAAACCCGAGTCCTATATCCAAAGCCTCTTTAAAGTAACGTTCTGCTTCCATAAGTTTGCCCTGCGCCCTTTTAAGCTCCCCGATATTGTTGAGCAGTAATGCCGCCTGTCCGCTTTTCTCCCCAAAATTCTTCTTTGCGGTTTCCAGCGCTCCCGTGTAGAGCTTTTCCGCTCTGCCGTATTGCGCCCTATCCACATACACTCCGGCCAAACCGCTCATGCTTAAAAAAACAGAAGAACCTTCCTCGCCCGGAATTTTCTTTTTTATGCCGATCGCGGCTATATAGTTTTCTTCCGAAAGGTCGTATTTCGCCGTCCTGAAATATAATTCTCCCAGGTGGTCAAGCGTAACAGCCTTTCTCTCTTCCGTCTCTGCGGCCAGGGAAAGCGCTTTTTTAAACATCCTTTCCGCGTCTTCGAATTTCCCCTGGTTCATATACAAAAAACCTGTATTGTTGCATAAGAGAAATTCATCTTCTTCCCTCATTCCCAGGGTTTTCCCGATATCGGCAAGTCTGTTGAAAAGTTTTTCCGCTTCACCGTATTTTCCCAAAGATATATATGTCAGGGCCAGATTGTTCAAAGATGCCGAAAGGCGAGGATCATCCTGTTTTAAAAATTTATCCCTTATGGAAAAAGCTTCTTTGTGCATAGCCGAAGCTTCCGCGTCCCTGCCCTGTATCCTGTAAAGCTCTCCCAATCTGCTCATCGTATCCGCGAGGTCAAGCTTATTTTCTCCCGGAATCTTCTCTTTTATCTGGAGAGAAGCTTTCAAAAGCGGTTCCGCTTCTCCGAACCCGCCCGTTTCTATATAAGCCATGGCAAGATTGTCCATTATCTTGGCCGCGGACGGGTGTTCGCTTCCGTAAAGAGATATCCTTAAATCCAGCGCCTCACGGAATATGCCAGCGGCTTTTTCCAGTTCGCCCTGACGGTAATAAAGCAGCCCCAGATTGCTGAGCGTAACCGAAATACCCGGATGGTTTTTCCCGTAAACCGACCTTTTTATGCCCAGCGCTTTATTGTAAAGTATTTCAGCCTGTTCATAATTTCCCTGTGTCTCATAGAGCGCGGCAAGGTTGTTCATCGTTACCGCGAGGGATGGATTGTCCGAACCGAGTATTTTTTCTTTCAGCTCTATTGTCTTTTTATAATAATATTCCGCTTCGCTATATTCTTTTTTGTTCTCATATAAATCAGCGAGAGCGACCAAGATGGGTATTATGTCCCTGTCTTTGAGCCCAAAAGATTTCTCCCGTATCGCAAGGGCTTTTTTATACAGTTTTTCGGCCTCGTCATACCTGCCGTATTCATAATATATCAAAGCCAGTTTAAAGGCGTCCCGCGCGACTGCGGGATCATCTGGCCCGTAAAGGTTTTCGGATTCATTCAGCTTCTGGATAGCTTCTTTAACCCCTTGTTCTTCCTTTAGGGGATCTATAATCCCCCCTTCCGAAACCCAGTCTTTCTGCGCAAAAGCGGGGCTGAAAAAGAAAATGGAAAAAAACAACGCCAGCGCCAGATATCCGAGTGTTATGCTGTTTTTTAAATTACGCATGAACATCCGCCTATGCAGATATTTGAAATGAAACTAAAATAATATATTATCATAATTAAAGACATTTCAAATAAATATTATGTTCATATAAGGGAGGGGGAATTCAGGCAAGCAGGATTTTCGGTTCCCGGGACAT
>JAQUNG010000101.1 GCA_028717725.1 bacterium
GGGGTTTGCCCCTGATCCATTCGAACGGAATTTCAATCCTGCCGCCCATCACTTTAAACCTTTCCCTGCCGAGAGCGTCTCCGGGCGCATAATAAACCGTAAAGGATACGGCTTCATCTCCGCTGATACCGGGAATGTTGTTTGTAACCTCTCTTTCCTCAAGCACCATAGTGTTTATAATTTCTTCTTTTGCCCGCGCGTTAACCGTTTCCAAAATTACGTCCGCAGCCGCCCGCCGTTCTCCGGGAGCGGTATATACAAGACTTTTTTCGATAGCTTCTCTCAGTGTAGGTTTTTCTCCCGTCGAAGTGAAACGATATACCCACTGCCTGCCTTTAAGTATTTCGGACAGGTTCTTAAGTCTGTCCGCACCCACTTTTATGCCGGGATCTATATATACATCCCTTAACAGCTCGCTTCCGTCCTGATATGTCATAGCGGCTATAATATCTCCCGAAATCTCGGCTTCTAATTCGCCTTTCATATTATAATAATCTATGATAGTTTCATGCGCCGGAGACCCGTCCTGAAAAACAGTTTCGCCGTCTTTGCCTTTCACGAACACATTTCTTTTCATCACATAATGTTCCCTGTCGGGGGTTCTTCCCTTGTAGATGCTTTCCGAAATATCCGTGATCCAGTTCCCCTCGTCATCTATGGCATATGTGTGGCTCCCTATCATCTGGTTGGAATTTTTATCGTACAGGATATCCGTTCTGGTTTCCGCTGAAACATTTTTTGTAAGAGGATCTATCCGCACATTTTCGGCAAGGATAAACTTAAGATTACCGGCTATGTCATAAGTTTCCACCTGCAGGAGGTTACCGCTTGCTTTATCCCTGACACCTATCCACACGAGTCCGTACACGTCCCTGTAATCCCTCCCCCCCAAATCCCTTCCCAGAACGGAAAAATATTCTTTCGGCGACGCCTCCGCCTCTATTTTCGCGTTCTCTATTTCCTTTAAAAGTTTTTCGGCTCCCTTCAATCCATAGCTTATGGTGTGCAGATACCCTTTGTCGTCGAGCCAGAACATTTCCGTGTTAAGACGGTCGAATTCCCTGATTAAAGACTGCCTGAGCTGAGCGTCTTTTTCCCCGTCGATCTGCCGCAACAGATCAGACTGAATGCTTTTCAGATTCTTCATTTCTTCGTTAATGGCATCTCTGCCAAGGGATATCCACAAGGGCTCGGTTTTAAGCGGTTTTTCGCCGATTAACGGCCGTTTAATGGTCATTGCCATGCCGTCAACAAGTCCTTTCTCGTATTTTACCGAATTGATTTTTGTTCTTTTGTCCACTTCCCAGTCGGCCAGCAGCAGCCTTGTGCCGACAACGACATCGGTACCCCTGTCTCTCGAATAAGTCCTCGAAAAAAGCCTCCTCGACGTGTCAAGGGCAAGGACCTGAGTATAATAGAAATTGCCTTCTTCTTTTTTTGCGAGCGCGCCGTCAAAAAACGGGACTATGCCCGAGCCGATAAGTTTTTCCTTTTCCTCTCCGGCCGCCTCGCTGAATCTTCGGTAAGCCTGTTCGCTTATAGGGACCTTTGCTATCATACCAGGAAGGTCGTCAACTCTTTCATATGCGTCTATTACCCTGTTGTTTTCGTCAAGTTCTACGGCGGTAAAATACCTCATAATAATATGCCCTTCGGGCAAGCCTCTTGCCGATTTAAATTCGACCGTTTCATCTTTCAGGTCGGCCCTGTTTGACTGGGGGACTTCCAGTTCGGTCCTGAACTGTTTTATGATGTTGTAGTCTCCGTCCACCGCGAAAGCGTAGTTTGCGCCCTGCGAATAATCAATGTCCAGATTATATTTAACGGCTTTTATCCACTGGCTTCCGCTCAACTCATCGAAGTAGAGATATTCTTCCTCGATGATTTCTTTTATATCGGAAGATATTTCATCGAATTTTCTCTTTATCACTTTCCCGCTTTCAGTGATTTCCAGGGTGTCATACCCCAGCTCCGATACATCGACAAGGCCGCCCACCCAGGCGCTGTAACTTGTCATTAAAGCCGATTCCAGCCTCGACTTCGCGAGAAGATAATCCATAAGGGATTTTTCATAGAGTATTTTATAATATATAAAAGGTTTTTCAGGCACTTCCTCTTCCAGAACCGCCTCGCTGTAAGACAACAGCTCTATTTCATAGGGAGTTCCTTCTGCAATCCAGTGAGGAAACATTTTCGGCGCCGCTTTTATGTTCCCGAAATCAACAACCCACGGAGCAAACCTTTCAATGGAATCCCTAACTTTAAAACTGTCTATTTCGAACGGATTATACCCGGCAAGGGGAAAAGCAATCCATGAAGAAGATACATTCGCTTCGGCCTCCGGCGTAAACCAATTGTCAAAACCGAATCTCCTGACTTTTGAAACAGTCGCATAAGGAAGCGCGGCCGCCACATCCGTCCTGGCGGCTATTCTGGAAAGGTTTTCAAGTGTTTTTTTCGCCTTATCCGCATAATCCGCCGCCTTCTGATTATTTCCTCCGGTCAGCTCATAGACGGATTTCACCATATACGCGAGCGCGGCCTGCGAACTGAATTCGGGAGTTATCAATTCCCTTCTGCCGCCTCTACCAACCACATCGGTAAAATCAAACCCCACAACATCTTTTATTTCCGTTCCGTCCGGATGCAAATAATCGGTTTTGACTAACGCTTTGTCAAAATTTTCGATGATTTTCTCATCCGTGGCCCGCCCGCTGAATACACAATTGCCTTCTTCGGCGTTAAGAATCTCCGGACCCAGTATGACAATCGCCAGGGTATTTACGTCAAGCCCGTATGTCGGGTCAACCACATTATTGTAAGTCCCTATGGAAAAGAACCCGTTTTTACGGTTATAAACACCGCTTTGCGCGAGCCATTGCAGGATTTTGCCGGCAGCCCGTTCATATCTGCGTTCTCCGGTAATATTAAATAGCATCCTGAAAAAGGCGTAGCAATCCATGTTTTCTTCGGTGGATTTTACCCGGTATTCATTATGCATCGGATTCGAATCTTTTCTTATGCCGCCGTCTATGGCCTGCAGAGACAAAAGAAAATCCGCTATTTTCATGGCGGCCTCAAGCCACTTTCCCTGTTTTGTAAGATGGTATTCTTTCAGGAAACTGATACCCCAGAAAGAGTTTGGGCCGGCGGTAGTATAAAAATCCGCGCTCAGTCCGCTTATCATATCAACCGTATTCGGAAGATTTCTTTTTTCCCCGAGAATCCTCATTGTATCGGCCATCTTCCCGGCTTCTTCAGCGCGGCCGCTCATAAGCAATACCTGGTGGGCAACCGCGGCCGCGTATGTAGAAACATCTCCCCTGTGGATATTGGTTATGCCCTCCGTGGATATTTCTGTCGGAATAAGCCCTGTCGCCGCATACTGGCATTCAAGAAGAAAAGAGGTTATTTCGGCGGGTTTTAACATATCATCGCCGTGCTTCAAATCGGCAAGCGGGTTAAAGACTATATCGCACCTGCCTACCTGCACATTTTTCCGGGCGACGGTCCCGAAAACACGCGGACCCGGGAAACCCGCGATTATCGCGGCGAACAGCGAGCACAAAAAAAACGTCTTTACTATTCTTTTTTTCATATGTTTAAAATCATTTCGCAAGCGCTGCTGTATCCTTATTTATCTCCGGTTCCGCCATATTCAATATGTCGTCCAGACCTTTATCGACATATTTCCTGAGGTATTGGTCAATCCGGTTGGAAGCGGAAACTACACCGTAAAAAGCTTCTACTCTCTCTATTTTCATCTGTAAAAGCATTCCGAGGACCTTCAACTCTTCCGTAAGGTCCATTTTCCCCGTCTTTCTTATATCATCAAACCTGCTTTCCATTTCATGCTCAATCCGGGAAAGGTTGCTTGCCGCATAATCGAAATCCCTCAGGGCTGTTTCATATGCGTCGAGCAGCCTCTGGGCATCCTGCGTCCTTTCGACGATATCGTCTCTCGCTTTCAGCGCCGCTATTTTTTCGTCAACGGATTTAATCCTGCCCGATACGCTTATCCCGGGGTCATACAGCGTCAGCGACGCGCTGGCTGTCACAAACTCCCTGAATTCCTGGACAGCATCTTCGGTAAGCAGCGGCAGATCCAGTATCTCTTCCTCAAAATCGGTTATCTCGCTCAGTGATTTCGTAAGATAAGAATAACTTACGTTTATCAGAAGGGATTTTATCTGTCTGGACGCGGCCCGCGCAGCATATCTCGCGGCCGCTTCCTCGAACTCGCCGTATCTCGCTTCGCTTATTGCAAGAGGCCCCATAAGAATCTCCCTCACGGCCTTAATTTCCCTGTCGAGTTTCATTTTTATAGTGTCGGAATCCGCCGGTATAATAACATTTTTATCTCTGTCGAATACCTCAAGGTTCATAACCGTAAATCTCGGGTCTAAAGAACCGACCGCTATTTCGAGGTGTTTTTTATTGGTATCAACCGTTTTTTTGGAGTCAATAAGTTTCGCCTGCACCAGGCTCACAACCTGCTCCTGTTTCAGATATTCCATCCGGGTTCTTATACCCGTTTTCATCTGTTCTTCCATACTCTCAAGCGTTTCCTTTTCCCTGTAATACCTCTCGTTAACGGCCGCCAGGATCGCCATCGATTCAAGATATCCGGCATAGGCTTTTATTATATCCTGCGCTATATCGAGTTTAGCCCTTTCAACTTCAAGTTTGCTCATTTCGACTTTCATTTCCTGTTCTTTCTTCATAAGCCCGCTGATAAAACTGACTTCGGCGTCCACGCCGGCGATAAAAACAAACGACTCTATTTTTGTCTTTATTTCATCGGCTTCATTGATTTTTTCTTCCACATAATTGGTTTTAAAACTTCCGGAAAAATAAACTGAATTTATATAATCCATCATATTCCGCTCGGCGCCGAGCTTATTTTTCAGGCTTTTTAACTCATCGCTTGTCTCTTCCGCAAGTTCCAGCGCGTCCTGAAGCCCTGAGATAATAAAAGTGTCTTTTTTCAGCGGAACGGGGCCGTCCATTTCGCAAAGAAATTCATTTAAAGCCTCGTTATAGACATAATCCTGAAGAGTCATATCCGCCTGCAGGGCAAGAGCTGTAAGCCTCATCTTCGATTCCGCTAATTCCCTTTTTTCCTTTGTCCCGAGTTTTACGAACTTTTCCGTCAATTTATGCTGGGATTCAAGGTTAATCCTGTCAAGCTTCAGCCTTCTCAGTAACAATTTGTCGTTTTTGGATTTGACCCCTGTTTCCGTTTTCAGTTCGTCAAGTTCCTTAAGCGTTTTCGCGTATTTAAGCTCAGCGTCAAACCTGTCTTTTTCTCTCTGCGCTTTCTCAATATTCCTCGCTTCATTACCTCCGAAAGGGACCGAACAGATAAAAGCTGTCAGCAGGTCGGGATTTTTGAAAACCCGCAAGTCTTCTCCCCTGCATTCGGTCACAAACTGGCAGTTAAAACCCCTGAATGCGGTCTCTTTTATTTCAGCGGCTCGGAACGCGTTTATGGTATTTAAAGCCTCGTTTATCCCGGCCTGAGGATCGTAGAAAGGAAGTATGTTTTTCCTGGCCGAATTCAGAAATCTTTCCGTTCCTTTTTCATCTTCGAACAATAATTCGCCGTCAAGCGAGATTTTATGACCCAGCGGTATGCCAGCCAGCTTTTTCAGTTTATATTCGCATATAAAAAGGTTGCTCTCGGTTCCGGCGAGATTGATTTTGGCCTCGAGCTGTTCCAGAACCAGAGGTTTTATGTTTATCTCCTCATACTTT
>JAQUNG010000102.1 GCA_028717725.1 bacterium
TCGGATTCTGGGCCGATGAAATACCGTCCCAGACTGCATTCGCGAAATCGGGTATGAAACACCGCGCCGAATTACTCTGGCGGGCAGCCGCGGGAAATCTAACCTCGATGGGATTCAATGTCAATTTCGCCCCCGTTTTGGATATGTGCGGAAAAAAACAGATATCAAACATCGGAATAAGGTCTTTCGGCAGCGATAAAAACCTGATAGCCGACCTCGGCGGCAGGTTTATAAAAGGTATGCGCGAAGGAGGCATCGCCTGTTTTGCGAAACACTTTCCCGGACTGGGAAAAACCCCGGTTGATTCGCACTTTTCCATCCCTATTATAAACACAACGAGAGACAGACTTCTTAAGGATGATATCCATATATTCAAATCTCTTATAAGAAAGGGGATGCCTGACGGTATATTGTCCGCTCACGCCCTGTATCCGGACTTAGACACTGTTTTTCCGGCAAGCATATCCGGGAAAATAATATCCGGAATATTATATGAAAAATTAAAATTCAAAGGGATTGCGATAACGGATGATATGGATATGGCTGCTATCAAGAAAACCTATGATACTTCTTACTTCGCCAGAAAATCCGTGGAAGCGGGCTCGCATCTGATTCTGGCCTGCCACAATAAATCACCCATACACAAGATCCTGTCTGGGCTTTCAAAAATAAAATCCGAAACAGCCGAAAAACGCCTTAAGGATATCGATACCTGGAAACAGAAAGTCTTAGTCCCGGATAAAAGATGCGGAAACGTTTCCCTTTTTCATAAATTTCCGTCCGGGCATATCAGAAGCATCGCAAGAAAAACCGTCGAAATAACCGTAAGAAATAAGATCAAAGGCGAAAATTATATATTTTTGTGTTTTGTCCGCGGACATAACCGCGGCGCCGCGCGCATCCGCGGAACGGACAAAATGCTTTATACAGTTATCAAAAAAACATTCCGCAACGCCAAAATCTTATTCTATCCGCAAAAACCGGATCGCGACGAATTGACAAAGAATATCCCCGTAATTATTACGGCAAACGCGTATAAAGACGCCGGAATGGCAAAATCATTATCGGAAATCATCAGGGCGGCGGGGAAAAACTGTTTCTGTTTCGCGATAGAGGATCCGTATGACACTGCTTATTTCAGTTCCTGCGCTGTAACAGGCCGCACCTATTCCCCTGATCGTTATTCTGTCTCTGAAATACTCGGTATCCTGAAAGAGAAAAGAAATGAGATTTAACATCCATATTAAACGCATCCTCTGCGCCGCCGGAATAATCATCTTTCAATCCGGCTGTTCCAACGTAGATAAAAACAAAATCAACATCACCTATCACACAATAGAATCCATGCCGGAACAGATAAGCGCGTTAAAAACACTGGCAGGCAATTTCGAAAAGGAAAACCCCGGAATCAAGGTGGAAATAGAGACAGCCCCTTCCGGAAGCTCTTCCATATTTCAAAAACTCAAAGTGAGGATAGCGGGTAAAAACCCGCCGGATGTCTTCTACATGGTCACCGACCGTATAGAAGAATATATATCCAGGGGAGCGGTTATGGATATAACCGGATTCGCCGAAAACGATTTTCCCGCTTTAACGCGGGATTATTATCCCGAAGTCGTTGAAAACTGTTACAGTAACGGTAAAATGTACTGTTTCCCCGTGCATTTCAGCACCGATTTGCTTTTTTACAACAAAGATTTATTCGACTCGGACGCCGTCGGTTATCCTTCGCCCGCATGGGACTGGGAAAACGTCCTGAAGGCGGCGCTCCGGCTTACACGAAACGAACCACACAACGCGAAGACTTACGGATTCCTTCAGCCGAGGCCTTTATTTTTGATAAGGTCTTTCGGCGGTGAAGTGTTTTCGGGGGCTCCGCTGGAATGCACAATCAACAACGCGCGCTCAAAGGCGGCGCTCCGATTCATCATAGATCTCCATTCCAAATATGAAATTTCGCCTAATAACGCGGTTTTAAATCCGGCCGAAAGAAGCCAGGCGGAAATGGAACTGTTTAAAAACGGGAAAGCCGCAATGTTCATAGGCAGGACTTATATGCTGGCGGATTTCGCAAACATAAAAAATTTCAGATGGGATATATGCTCTGTCCCGGGAGGAATAAAAAAATATTCGCGCCTTGCGGTCGGGGGAAACTGCGTATCCCGGGACACAAAACATCCCGAAGCCTCATGGAAATTCGTGAAATATCTTTCTTCTCATGACGGAAACATGATAATGGCCCGCAAACGGAATTGCGTGCCCGCATTGAAATCCGCGGCGGAATCGGGGGCTTTTCTCAGTCCGCCGCCCGAAAACATCCATTTCTCGGTTTTACAGCTGCATTCCTCGGAAACGGAAACTTATCCCATTGAAAACTGGAGAGAGTTTCTGGAAAAGGAATTTTCCCCGACGGTCGATAGAATCATACTTGGGGAGATACCGATTGACGCGGGATTGGCGGAACTTCAGAAAAAAGGCCAAAAATATATTGAGAAATAATTTTATTGATTATAATTTCGATTTAATATATAAAATCCTTAATACAGGCGGAACAACCCGACTGAAGTTGGATATTTTACCGCCTAAAAAAAAGAAAAAAACATTTGAATCTATGATTGCGTTGTGATAAATTGTTTCTAAATATGGCAGCTTAATATATGAAAGTACTCACTATGGAGGGAAAATTAAGCATGAAAAAAATCCTGGTTGTGGTGTTTGCTATTACTTTTATCTTCAATATCTTTATCTCCTGCGCGGCCGCCGAGGAAAGTTCCGTGCCGGGTAAAATGGCGCGTAAGTTCGGCAGGGGATTATGCAACGTAGCCCTGGGATGGTGTGAGATTCCTAAAAATATTATGAACTCATGCGAAGAAATCAACCCGTACGCCGGATGGTTCGTGGGACTTATAAAAGGTATCGGGATGACTCTTGCCAGAACTCTCGCGGGGGTCTGGGATATAGTAACTTTTCCCATACCGGCTCCATCCGATTATGAACCCGTAATGGAACCTGAATTTGTATTTGAAAGTCTTTCATATATAGAATAATAAGGATTGTACCGAATTACTTAACAAAAACACAAAGAAAGGGGATTAATGGATGAAAAGAGTAGCAATTGCAGTTTTGGTAACAACACTCTTTCTGGGCATGTGCGTTCCTGCATTCGCCGAAACAAACACAAATAATGCCGGAAGAAAATTATGCAGGGGCATTGCCAACATCGCGACAGGATGGGTTGAAATCATAAGGACACCTTACGAAGAATCGATGGCTACAAACCCCATAAGGGGCTTAACCGTGGGTCTCTTTAAAGGTATTGTCATGGCGATAGCCAGGACAGGTTCGGGAGCATTCGACGTTGTAACATTTCCGTTTCCGTTTCCCAATGATTATGACTCTCTTGTAACACCTGAATTCGTATTCTAACGCTGTTTTGTTGAAGGAGGGAAGTTGATATGTCTAAATTTTCAAAAGTGGTTATATCCATCTTGATTATAACGGCTATTCTTAGTTCCTCGACCCTTGCTTCAGCTGAACTTTTCCAGGACATTACTCATAAGCTGTTCAGAGGTATCGCCAATATACTTACAGGGTGGATAGAAATCCCTAAAAACATGTATAACGATTCCGTTGAAGTAAGTCCGTGGTACGGATGGTTCACTGGATTATTAAAAGGAATAGGATTCACGGTTGTCAGGACAGGCGCCGGAATATGGGATACGGTAACTTTCCTTTTCCCTATACCTGCCGATTATGAACCGGTCTGGGAACCTGAGTTTGTATTTTAATTTATGCTCGATGGATTTCGGCATCAAAGGGATTCACTGACACAAAGGTGAATCCCTTTGTCTGTCATAACATCAAAAAAGAGGCGGTCGATATATGGAAGAAAAAATCAAAGACGTTCTGAACAATGAGGTAAGACCCTATCTGCAATCCCACGGTGGCGACGCCGAATTTGTTTCCGTTGACTCCGAAGGAAACGTAAGTATACGTCTAAGAGGGGCCTGCGCCGGCTGCTCCGGAGCCATAATGACATTAAAAAACCTTGTGGAACAGGCTTTAAAAGAAAAAATACCGGGCATTAAATCTGTCAAAGCTGTTTAACTGTCATGGCAAAAAACCCAAAATTTATCAATAAATTCATCCAGAACCTGGATAAAATCGATAGGCTCGATGTCGAAAAATATTTTATCAACCTCTCGAGGGAAAAGGGGTTTCTGGAATCTATTTTCAACAGCATCAATGAAGGTATTATAGTTTTATCCGACAAGGGAACCGTAGTGTTCCTGAACTCGGAAGCTAAATCGATACTGGGAATATTTTCGGAAGAATACAAGGGAAAATACCTGCGGGATATAACACAGGATGAGTCTTTTCTTGCTTCGATTCCGGCGAATGTAAAAACCTTATACGGCATAATAGACAGGGAAATAACCATAAATCACCCCCGGAAATCCCTTATCAATATCAATATCATACCTTTCGATGATAATAACTCAGCGGGCATGGTCATAGTGCTGAAGGACATAACGGCTAAGAAAAAACTTGAAGAAGACACAAAACAATCCAAGCTGGTCGAAACCTTCTCCCATCTTGCCGCCGGAATAGCGCACGAAATAGGAAACCCTCTCAATTCGCTGAATATACACCTGCAGCTGATAGACCGCAAAAACAAAAAATCCAAAGCCGGGGAAAAAGTCAATGAGCACATCGCAATCTGCCGGAGCGAAATAAAACGGCTTGATGAGATAATCAATAAATTCCTGCTGGCTCTCCGTTCTTCCAAAAAACCTATGGAAAAGAAAAATATAAATAAAATCGTATCTTCCATAGTAAAACTGATGCAGCCGGAATTCAATTCGAAGAAAATAACCTTTACGGTTTCTTTAAATAAGAATCTGCCCGATACATTGTTAAATGAGGGGGAAATAAAACAATTAATAATAAATATCCTGAAAAACGCAGTTCAATCCATTAACCACAGCAGAGGTGAAATATCCATTTCAACACTCCAGGAACCGTATTACATACTTATCAACATCAAAGATAACGGTTCGGGAATATCAGACAACATAAAACAGAAAATATTTGAACCGTTTTTTTCCACAAAAGAATCCGGCGCGGGCCTCGGGCTTCTTATAGCTTCAAGAATAGTGTCCGAGCACAAAGGGACTCTGGAATTGGAAGGAAACGAAAACAACGGTACTCTGATAAAAATAAGGATTCCGATAAAGACCGATGAACTGAGGCTGCTACCGCAGGGAGAAAAATGATTTTCAATGAATAAGAAAACCATATTAATTGCGGATGATGAGATAAATACGCTTAAAGGGCTTGCCTCCGCGCTCGCGGGAAAATACCGCGTAATCACCGCTTCGAACGGACAGGAAGCTTATGAATTATTCATATCCAAAGCGCCCTCGATAGTTTTAACCGATATAAGGATGCCTGTCATGGGAGGTATTACACTCCTGGATAAGATAAAATCCGCGAATCCGGACATACCTGTAATTCTGTTAACGGCATACGGAACTATCAGCAATGCCGTCGAATCCATGAAAAGGGGGGCTTCCGACTATATCACAAAACCGGTTAATCTCGACAAAATAGAAACTCTTA
>JAQUNG010000103.1 GCA_028717725.1 bacterium
GAGTTTATACTGTTTAGCTAAGTATATGGGATTGCGGTAGTTACGTTGGGGTTTGAGTTTCGGAGTGGCTTTTGTCTCAAGAATGATCGTAAAGGAGAAGGTTCTACGCTCCAGCCACTTCGGGGAGCCAGTTTAATAAAAAGCCCACGAAAGTGGGTTTTTTATTAAACAGAGCAATCGAAAATCGATAATAGAAAATCGATTGTGATCCCTGCCTACCGGCAGGCAGGTACTTTCTCCGCCTAAGGCGGACAAGTATTGCCAAGAACCTATCCCCCAATAACCCCCTTGCAAAACCCTATTTAATCTGATAGTCTGAATTTTTCAAAAGGAAAGCAAAATGGCAAAAAAATCTCAGCATATAATGATATGGCTACTGCCCGTTATCGTGATAGGGGGCCTGTTTTATCCCCTTCTGGGATACCTGGTTGTGGCGATGATGGCTTTCCTCCTCACCCTGTCATTCTTCAAAGGGCGGTACTGGTGCGGAAGTCTCTGCCCCAGAGGGGCATTCCTGGATATCGTAATATCAAAAGCGAGCGCAAAAAAACCTATGCCCAGCCTTTTCACAAAGCAATGGTTTCGCTGGCTGATATTCGCGCTCTTTATGAGTTTTCTGGTATTTCGCATAGTTAAAACAGGCGGAAATTTTATAGCTGTCGGAGCGGTTTTCGTAACAATGTGCATGGTAACAACCATTATCGCAATCCTCCTGGGAATTTTGATAAGACACAGGGGCTGGTGCGCTATCTGCCCGATGGGTTTGCTTCAGGAGAAGATTGGGAAGGTTCGTAGGTAAATTTCTGTTTCCTGCTTTGAAAGTGTTTTGGGGGGATTTAAGCTTACCTTTATTTTGCCTTAGGATCTTGAAAATGATTTAAGTTATATGGTATACTTAAATAGGAATAAAAACTTGACATATAGGAAAAGATGTGGTTTTATAAGTACTTAAAAATTTAAATCCCCGGGTAACAACCTTGGTTGTTATTCGTGGTAATTCCGGAGGGGCTACGAAAGTAGCCTCTTTGTGTTTTATTGCCATACAATAATACCTTTCTGTTTGTTTGTCTTCCCATAAAGTGCTTCTGTATTTGCTAACATATTCCAAAATTCCCTAACATGACTATACTCTTTACCACCTTGTTTAGGGTAATATGCATCATAATAATTACCATAAACTATTTTTGCTATATGGTGGCCTATTTGCAATCCATAAGTTATATGAGAACGAGCAAAGAACGGTGGTCCTATAAGATTAGTTAAAGCCCTCCCATAGGGATTGTTTGATGCATGAGAATAATACGAGGCTATTAAATTATCATCCGTAATTGGACCTCGCGAATCCAACACTAATATACCTATATCGGTTTTTTCACAAAGATAATTATTAAAACTTGTCATTATTCTCTTTAAGGCAAGAGGATAAACCCATGCGCTTGAAGGTGAATTATCTAAATCTTTCTTTAAAAAAATGACTGGATGAACAGAGATATTATATTCATCTATACATCGCTTTATTAATACAGTCATAAATCTCTTGCAATGCCGATTGCTCGCATTACGTGGTTTTAAAATATCTTTTAACTCTTGTTTCTCTCTTATAAGTCTGGCTTTTTTATTATTTTGAGGTATAGGCATACTCATTTCTTGGTGGAAAAAATTATATTTTAAACCATGGTAAAATGCGGAAAGTGATTTCAACTGTCGTGCTTCTATTGCTATACCCGTTAATGTAAAAATTAAAGATGGGTCAGATCTCTCGGGATTCCCTGATTCATCAATAAACAATAAATACATTTTCTTCCCTTTAAGTAAGCTTTAATTATACCACCGCGTGAATTATGCTACACTCAGAGTAGAAATAAGTCAAAAAGAAAGTGATATTTTTAATAATAGTCTACTCAATACAGAAATTAACCTAAGAGGCATACAATCAAAGACTTGCAAATTTTTATTAAATTTGATAAGATAGTTTTTACAAGTAAATGACTAATGTAAAAAGTAGCATGATCATTGACTAAATTTGTTCCTTGAAGAATTTTAACCCTAAAAAAGGAGGTATTACCATGCGTAAGCTTATAGCTTACCTTATGAAACACCTCCAGCCTCCTCGTTTTGAGACCCGATCAACTGAATAAAACCCTATTCGGAATCGGATACTCTCAAATAAGGAATTCTTAGGGTTATTGCAAAGAGTGTTTTGCTTAAGGAAGATTAATATCTAAACCTTAGAGTTCTACTTTATTATTGAATTCCACAGAGGATAAAGGGCGTAATAAAGTCAGGGTAGCAGGATACCTTTAATGTGGGTTTGCATTAAAGCCCTGCTACTTAAACACTCTACCAAGCAAAACAAAATCAAACATACCACAACTGAAACTGCGGATAGGTTTCCTTGTCGTGAAAATCTAGATATCTATCATCTTCCCATACAAGCTCGGTAAAGTTTTCTAAATCCTCGCTGTATCCCCTGCACATCACTTTTAGCCTTATAAAGGGATTAAGGCGGAGAATTAATTTCGCTAATTTTGGTGAAAGATTAATAGCCATAATTTTTATGTGAGCCGGTAATAACCGCGGGAAATAAAATTCAAGTACCCTTTATCCCGCAGTAACTGTAATTGCTGCCGAATCTTATCTTTAATATGTTTATTGTCCGGGTGTAATTTCTTTAATTCTCCCTCAAAAGTATATACTTCATCAAGTGTGAACTCTTTTTTACCGAGTTTATCAACACAGCGCATAATATCAAGCAGCCAGCCTTTTGCCGATACTTCTTTTTCTTCCCTTAAGAACAATGTCTTTTGCCAGTCACTAAGCACTTTTCTCTTCGGTTCGACCTGCCCGTTGTGAACAAAGAATATTTTCCCTGTCTGGGGAATATTATTAAGGACAATATTACAGCCAACCCAGCCGGCGCGGCGGGCTGTAGGAGCAAGAGGTTTTCTCTTCTCTATTATTTCCGGGACGAAAAAATGTTTAGGAATAACCAGAAAGTTTACCACTTCAAGGTTTGCCAAGTTATAATTCAGCAGGAAAAAATTCGGGTTGTTACTGCTTGTGAGCCGCTCAAGCATTGTGCGATACGCGCCATCCACGATTTTTGTTCCGAGAGAGCTTTGTTTGCTTTTAAGTTCGTAGTCCTCATGACAATTCGGGCAGTAAAAATCGGCTACAGGCTGGTTATTTGGATATTTATCAATATTAAGATAGCCGCAATTCGGGCAGAAAACGAAATTATTAACCCATTGTTCGGTCAGGATACGCGCTTTTTGCGAAGCGTTTTTGTAGTTTGCCGCCAGTTTTTTATCAAGTATTAACTTCATTCTTTAAAACATCCAAATTAATCTAACACAATAAGCAAAATGGAGCAACTTCTCAATTCATACATTACAAGCAAGAAAAATATCCTCTTGACAACTATACGCCATTGACGTATAGTTTAAGCATAGAGAAAGAAATAATATGCATATAATAGAAACTCCGATTTTTACTAAAAAAATAGTAAATTTTCTCTCTGATGAAGAATATAGTGAGTTACAATGGGCACTTATAATTAACCCTGAAGCCGGATCAGTTATTCCCGGATGTAGGGGTTTGAGGAAATTGCGATGGACATCTTCTGAAAAGGGAAAAAGAGGTGGCCTAAGAATTATCTATTATTTATATGTAAAAGATGAAGTAATATATATGTTATTACCATATAAAAAGTCGGAACAAAAAGATTTAACAAAAAAACAAATGAAGATTTTAAGTAACTACGTGAAGGGCGGTGTGTTATGAAAAAGAATGATTTTCAGGAATTATTAGCAAGCATTGACCAAGCTCGAGAAATACACAAGCGCAAACTAAAGCCGGGCAGAACTTTCAAATTCAACCCCGCGGCAGTGAAAAGAATACGTGAAAAACTTAATGTGTCTCAATCTGAATTTGCCTACATGATAGGAGTAAGTGTAAATACATTGCAAAATTGGGAGCAGGGAAGGAGAAAGCCCGAAGGACCCGCATTGGCATTGCTCAAAATAGCGGACACCAATCCCAAAATTATCTTTACTGCTTTACATATTTAGCCGACCGATACATCTAATAAATAGGGACAGATACCTTATTTCCACCTTTAATTAATTGTCCGTCCCTATTTTCCAAAAATAAAACACCACAAAATATTTTATTTAAAATTGATAATTCATTTAAATTCAGTTACAATGCAGACAAATAAGCAGCTGACAGTACCAAAGAGTTGGATTGAATGATATTCAGCCTTTGGGAAGAAGAAGAGAGCTCCGACAATCGGGAAAAATTTAATACATCTTTCTCCCCAAAAGAAGATTCTCCCCGCCCAACTTTATTCCGCTTATTAAGATATTTTATATAAGCAGTGATTATCTAAAAACGGAGGGAAAGATGAAAAGAGCCCCGCTTTTTTTGATATCAATTTTTTTCAGTCTCGTTGCCTGTTCTATGTCTGTTAATGCGGCAGTGCAGGACATCGGAGCCGGCAGTACGCCGGTAGCTGCCGGGACCGGGCAGGTAGACGGCGTAAATTTCACTGCGGATGGAGAAGCCACTCTGACCGACGGCCAGCCTCTTAACTCCAACGGCGTAAATCAGGACGCCGCTAAAACCTACGAAGACGGAAAAGGAACCCTTACTTTCGCCGGTGATTCCGCCGTTAACGGAGATGTCGGCGTTTCTGGAGGGTTCAAATTAGGTACTATAAACGTTAACGGAGGCGGTACTGTAACATTCTCAAAAACCCCAGCCGGAGCAACAGCTGTTAACGCCACAAATCTGGTATTTGGTTCGGCCGCAACATCGGACGGCACAGTTTCCATAGCCGACAATATGAACCTGACAGCCGCCGTTACAACATTTACGACTAATACAGGTACGCTGACATTCGTGGGTACCAGCACGATGACCGGGCAAATCGGCACAAGCACGAATCTTTTAAAAAGGATAAACGTCGGAGAATCGCCTGAAAAAGTTACATTCAACAACGATGTCTATGCCACAGAAATCTACGTCGCGGATGATGGTGAAATTGAATTTGCTGATAACGCGGATTACAACAGGAATGCCGCGGCGGGCACTATTACTACCGAGAGTGACGGTTATGGTTATATCCGTTTCAAGGGTTCCAGCGTTATAAACGCATCTATCGGAACAGCCACTGAGGATTGGTATGATATAAGGCCGGATTTTGCCGACCCAACAGATGTAGTGGAAATTACAGGCGATGTCTATACCAATAACGGTGTGAACTTCGATCACGACGGGGAATTGCAGATAGACGGTGATTTCTACGGGCCGGTCGAAAATGACAGCGGAATAGCTGATACAGGCACTCTCACCTTAGGCGGCAATGCTGAGATAGATTGGCTGGGCGGAGCCGGCGTCAACACACTCAAAACAGTAAACGCAAACGGCACCGGCACTTTAGTAGAAGGCTGTGATTTTTATGCCCAGACCTTAAACTTCGGCGGCGACGGCGAAGTAAGGTTAGAAAGCGGTATGGGTTTTGACAACATTACTAATACAATAACAGGGCAGGGCACGCTCACAATACATGACGCCGCCGCGCTTACCTGCGACATCGGTTCTAC
>JAQUNG010000104.1 GCA_028717725.1 bacterium
GGTGTTGCCGGATTGCACGATATATAAGCTATGGTCCGGGGCGGCCTTGCCAGAATGCGGGAACATATATGTTTGTCCAGCCCTTTTCGCGGCGGGTCGACAATAAGAATATCCGGAGAAGATTTCAATGCCGGACTTATTAAATTCCGGCAGTCTCCTTTGCCGATATGGAAATTTGTAATATTGTTAAGAGTTAGGTTCTCTTTCAAAAAGCGCATATTTTCTTTGGATGATTCTACGGCGATAACCGACACCGCTTTTTTTGCCAGAAGTATGCCGAATGTGCCGACGCCGCAGTAAAGGTCGGCGACGGTTGTGTTTTTGTCCGTCCCGACAGCCTTTGACAGGTCTGCGGCCAAAATATTTAACATCTCTATGTTTGTCTGGAAAAAAGATTCGGCTCCTATCAGGAAACGTGTTTTGCCGACGGTTTCTTCCATAAAGTAATTCCCGGATATGATGAGTTTCCGGTTTTTATTTTTACAGATATAAACGATGCCTTCGAGGGGGAATTGTGTTGTTAATTCATCGAGGCCTCCGGGGAAATCTTTCGGCCCTTTTTCCCCTGCGCCGTAAAGAATCAGGAGCAGGCTTTTGCTGCGGGAACTTTCCCTTACAACCGCTTTATTTATAAAATCCAGTTTGTTTTTCTTCAGTTCATATAAAACGCTGTTTAAAAGCAGGTTCATCCCGTCGGATACAAGATAACATTCCTTTATTTTTTCGAATTCCGTCCTTGAATCAGGCAGATTATACGCGAGATAAGGTGTCCCGTTTTCCCATATTATGTTGATACTTATTTTATTCCGGTAATGCCATATTTTCGGCGAAGGGCGGAAGATGATATCCGGCAGTTCTATTTTCAGCTGATGGGAAAAAAAATCTTCTTTTAACTGGGTTTTTTTGATTTCTATCTGTTTGTTATAGTCAATATACTGGTAAGGAGCGCATATTTTGTAATGTGGGCACCGCGGTTTTATCCGTTTGTCAGAAGGGGAGATTACATTAACGGTTCTCGCTTCAATAAAATTGCTTTTTTCTCTGACAGGTTCGACTTCCACCAGTTCTCCGGGCAGGCCTTCATCGGTAAAGATTATTTTTCCGCCGGTTTGGGAAAGACTTTTTCCCGGATATGCTATTTTTTCTATTTTAATTTGCATGGCGTCAATTATAGCATACCGGTAAAATACACAAATAATCACATGGTAATTTATATAATTAACTGTTATAAAATATATATGGTGATGGGGGATTGATTTATGACTGATTTTGGCGTCAGTTTAGAGAAGCAGAAAGCGCTTGATAAGAAAATGTCCGAACTCGGAGTGAGGAACGAGGACATAACGGAGAAATTCATACGCTCAGGCGGTAGGGGAGGGCAGAATGTCAATAAGGTATCCACCTGTGTTTATCTAAAGCACCTTCCCACGGGAATAGAAGTGAAGTACCAGAAAGAACGTTCCCAGGCTCTGAACCGCTACGCCGCCCGCAAACTCCTTCTGCAGAAAATAGAAACCGCTGTCCTCGGGGAATTGTCGGCAGAGCGCAGGAGGATAGAGAAAATACGCCGGCAAAAGCGAAAAAGGTCAAAACGGGCTAAAGAAAAAATGCTTGAGCAAAAGCGTAAGCGCTCGGAAACCAAAGAACTCAGGCAAAAGGTCGGACATGAATAAACTTACCGGCAAAGTGATTAAAGGAAGAGGCGCGGCCTCTGAAAGATTTAAAGAATGCCGGACTGTCCTTGAAAAATATGGGTTGAAATTCCCCCCGCTTCGCTTCGGAACGGTGAATGTAAAAATAGAAGAGAAGTATAAAACGCCGTATTACGGGGTAATAATTCCGTACAGTGAGCTTGACGATATTTCCCGCAATAACAAAGAATATTGGCAGTTTATACCGATAGAAAGCATTAACGGGAAAAAAGTAGAAGCCTATATCCTGAGGACCAGCATAAATATACACGGCGAGGAAGTCATCGAACTCCTGGCCGAAGATATCGGTGATGAAGCGTGTCAGGGAAGCAAAATAGTTGTTGAATTAGGGGAAAATCCATAAATGGGGGGGTGTTAAGATGACAGTTGGTACATTGCGCGCTGTGCTGGGATGGAGTTCGCTAATAAATATCGGCATGTTGTTATGGTGGTCTTTATTTTTTATATTTGCCCGCGGCTGGATATATAAGGTTCACAGCAGGTGGTTTAAGCTGACTTCGGAAAAGTTTGACGCAATCCACTATTCCGGAATGGCTTTTTACAAAATAAGCATATTCATCTTCAATGTTGTGCCGTATTTCGCGCTTGTTATTGCGGGGAAATGAGTTACGGTTATTATAAAATAACCGGTGTATTATAATAACCTTTCCTTAGCATTAAGTGTATATTTGTTTAAAAAGGGGTGTGTTATGAGAAAAATAATTATTTTATTGATAATCGGCATATTTTTGTTTTTTAACATTTCGTGTTCAGAAGGTATTTTGAAGGACTTCCGGGATATTAGAAATGAGCATAAAAATTCTATGCGCGAGATAAAAATTACAAGTTCGAAATCGAATCTGAAAAATATATGGGTATCGTTGGAAATGTATGCGATGGACTATAATTCTTATTTCCCAATTCCGGATGGAGCTAAAGGTTTTGATGTGCTGCAGAAAGAAGGATATGCTTTTTCGCCTGAAAAATTTATTTGTGATTGGACAGGCACAAAAGCTGCTGAAGAAGACGCCCCTATAAAAGAAAATAATACGGATTATGAATACCGCGGCGGGCTGAAAGAAAAAGACAGAGTTGTTAAAGCAATAGTATGGGATAAAGCAGCTACTTTTGGGGACGCTGTAAATATATTGTTTTCAGATGGCAGCATAAAGACGTTTAGAGGTGAAGATTGTATGAAATACATAAATGATGAATATATTGCTGATACTGAGGCGCTTGCAGCAAATAACGACAAATCTGAGGATGAATTAGCCAATATAGAAGCGGAGATGGGTTTAAATACTCAGGAGAAATTAAAAGAGGATAAAATAACGATCGATTTGTTTGAAGGAGAAAAAAAGGATGTATTTACTATTCAGGCAAATGCGTTTGAGGAAAACATATTTATAGTCACTATATTTTCTCGAGATGAAGTAGATCTTGATATTGAAAAGGCACCGAAGGATATATGGCTTAAGGCAAAAGTTGTTAATCTTTCTTATTATGACAAAGGAGAAAGACAGGGTTATATAACAACTTTTAGATTTCATCTGATACCTACAAAGAACGGAACTTATAGTATTCCGATGAGAAATAATTTTTTAAATAAAGATTTTATACTGATAATGGACGTTTATCATGAAGAGGAAAATTTAAAGAAAGCTATTTCGGAAATAGGATTGGAATCCTTTATTAAAACCGGCATACAGGAGGAAAGTGTTATAGAACGTTTTGGAAAACCGCGTTCTGTTACGCCTGATTTTAAAGATGGATTTAAAGTTTCTAGATATTTCTTTGATAAATACGGAATAGGCTATCAGATTCTTTTTAAAGATTCTCTGGTTTATGACTATCAAATTTATTATTAAGCATAGATATCTTTGCGGATTTAATCTGTCGGAAAGGGAATATTTATGGGGTTTAACTTCTGGATTATTGTAGGCATAATTTGTTTTGTTATAATTTTAGCATCATCGAAGAGAAAACAGAAAATAATTGCTGTTTTGTCTGCAGAAACCGGATTTGTTATCGGACTTTCTTTAATATGGGTTATTGTTTGTATATTATATAAAGAAAGGGGCTTATTCTTAAAAGGCGAGATAGCAATTCTTATCTTATCTTCTATTGTTTTATGTGTTTTTACAATAGGTCCGGCTTTGGGTATTACAAAAAGAGTAAGAGAGTTCTGGGAAAGACCGCCTTTGAAAATCTTTCGTTTCTCCTATTCGTCGAAACTTTTCTTCCTGCTCGTCAGCGATTTTACTTGTCATGTAAGACTATAACTTATAGAACTTAATAGAGTGAATATAAGTTATTTAGTCGAACTGATCCCTATTTTTCGGGGTTTCAACTCCTTTAGAAGAATGTTTAGATGTCCTGTACCACAATGGGTGCAAGGCAGTGAACCCTGTGTGGTTCACTGGTGCGGGCCCCGAACTGATTCGAGTTCGGGATAAACTCCGGGACAAGTCCCTCAACAAACTTCCCTATGCACCGAAGCTTCTGGGATAAAATACCTGATTAGCGTAGGTGGATGGTGCGGGCGGAGGGAGTTGAACCCCCAAGGGTTTCCCCACTAGATCCTAAGTCTAGCGTGTCTGCCAGTTCCACCACGCCCGCTTTGAAGAGTCGGAATATTATATATTGCAGAATATAATAAAAACAAGGCTCAAAAAAATATTTTTTTCATTTATCGCCGTATTCTGGTATAAATAGATTAAAACACAAAGAGGGCTCTATGGAACCGATTTGCAACGTCTGGAAAAACATAGGTTTTATTTCCACAAGATTTGCGGGAACCGACGGTGTTTCTCTTGAGACTGAGAAATGGGCTGAAGTGCTTGGAAAAAAATGCTTCAACTGTTTTTATTTTGCGGGCGAACTTGACAGGCCCGAAGAGAGAAGCATGCTTGTGGAAGAAGCACACTTCATGCATCCCGATATCCAGAAACTGACCTCCGAATGTTTCGGAAAAACAAAGAGAAAGCCTTCCGTTACGGATAAAATTCTTAAGCTGAAGGATCATTTAAAATCGAAGCTTTATAAATTTGTCAAGAAATACGATATCGATATTCTGATTCCCGAAAACGCGCTCGCGATACCGGTTAATATCCCGCTGGGACTGGCAATTACCGAATTCATATCAGAAACAGGAATGCCGGCCATAGCCCATCACCATGATTTTTTCTGGGAAAGAAAAAGGTTTTTGGTGAACTGTGTTTGGGATTATCTCAATATGGCGTTTCCGCCGCATCTGCCTTCAATAAAGCACGTCACGATAAATTCGTCGGCGGACAACCAGATAAGTTTCAGGACAGGCGTTTCAAGCGTTGTAATCCCGAATGTGATGGACTTCGCGAATCCGCCGAAAATAGAATCGGACCGCGATGAGGTGAGGAAAGCTCTCGGTGTGCAGGACGGAGAAACCCTTATCCTTCAGCCGACAAGGGTCATCCAGCGCAAAGGCATAGAGCACGCTATTGAGCTTGTCAGCAAGCTGGACAGGAAGGCAAAACTTGTAATATCCCACGCGTCGGGCGATGAAGGGTTTACATATGAAAAAAGGGTGTCTCAGTATTCAAAAATGCTGAATGTGAGGACAAAATTCGTTTCAAAAATAATATCCGATGAACGTGGTGTCACCGAGGACGGCAGGAAAATATACAGGATAGAGGATGTCTATCCCCATGTTGACCTTGTTACATATCCTTCGACGTTTGAAGGTTTCGGGAACGCGTTTTTGGAAGCCATATATTTTAAAAAACCCATTGTCATAAACCAGTATTCGATTTACGCTATCGATATAAAACCCAAAGGCTTCAAAACCATAGAAATAGACGAATTTGTTTCCGACGCCGCCGTGCGGAAAACAAAAGAAATTCTGGATAATC
>JAQUNG010000105.1 GCA_028717725.1 bacterium
CTGAAAATCGATGATAGGGAACTGGTCAAAATAGAAGCGATAATATCGTCTATGACGCCTAAAGAGAAAAACAACCCTTCCGTGATAAACGGAAGCCGCCGCAAAAGGATAGCATCGGGAAGCGGCAGCACATTACAGGATGTAAATTCTCTCCTCAAAAGATTTGAAATGAGCTCTAAAATGCTGAAAAACCTCGCCCGCTTCAAAGGTAAAATCCCCGGCGTCCCGGGCGCGGACATGTAGAAAAAATGATTGACTTTAGTATGTCCATACTGTATATTTTCTCACTTGTGATTTGATAATATATTTGATATTAATATCGGTTAATATTCAGGAGGAGTTAATGGCTGTAAAAATCAGGCTTAAGAGAATGGGGGCGAAAAACAGTCCTTTTTTCAGGATTGTGGTTGCCGATATCAAAAGCCCAAGGGACGGCAGGTTTATTGAGCAGATAGGGACGTATGATCCCAAAGTCGACGGCAAAGTGACCGTGGACAAAGAAAGAGCGGATTACTGGATAGGCAAGGGAGCTAAGCCTTCCGATACGGTAAGGATCCTGCTTAAAAAACAGGGTCTCCAAGTTAGTTAATAAAATGCCCCGTGATAAGATATTGGACGTGGTTATCCTGACGCTTTTCCCCGGTATGTTCAGCGGAATACTCGGTGAATCGATAATCAAAAGGGCCGTAAACGCGGGAAAAGTAAGAATCAAAGTGGTTGACCTAAGGGATTTTACAAAAGACAGGCATAAGACCGCGGATGACAGGCCTTACGGCGGCGGACCGGGAATGGTATTGAAGCCCGAACCGATCTTTGAAGCCGTAAAAAAATTTAAAAAGAAAAACTCGGTTGTTTTACTGACAAGCGCATCGGGAAAGAAATATACGCAGAAAGACTGCGGAAAACTTTCTTCCCGGAGACATATTATCATTATCTGCGGGCATTATGAGGGCGTGGACGAAAGGGTCGCGGAAAAGCTTGCGGATTATGAATTTTCGGTAGGCGATTATGTTTTAACGAACGGCGAAATACCGGCGATGATAATAGTTGATTCGGTTGTAAGATTGTTGCCGGGTGTGCTCGGAGATCCCGATTCGAACAAGTTCGAATCGTTTACGGGCGGGATTCTTGAGCACCCGCATTATACAAGGCCTGCCGTTTATAAAAATTTGAGCGTTCCCGATGTTTTACTTTCGGGTAACCATAAAGAAATCGAAAAGTGGCGAAAAAGCGAAGCTTTGGCAAAAACCAGAAAAAACAGGAAAGATTTATTCGGAAAAACCGGCAAAAAAAGTTTTAAGGGGAGATAAAGGAATGAATAAAATCATATCGGAAATAGAAAAATCGCAGATGAAAAAGAAGGTGACTTCATTTACCGTGGGCGATACCATAAAAGTCTTTTTTAAAATCCTTGAAGGCGACAAGGAAAGAATGCAGGCGTTCCAGGGTGTAGTCATATCGAGAAAAGGTTCAGGAGTCAGCGAAGCGGTGACTTTAAGAAGGATATCTTACGGAGAAGGTGTTGAAAGAGTTTTTCTGCTCCATTCCCCCAAGGTCGGCAAAATAGAGCTTATCAAGACCGGTTCCACAGGCAGAGCAAAATTGTATTATCTCCGGGATAAAGTAGGGAAGAAAGCCAAACTGAAAAACGAACAGCATGTGGCAAGTGTATCCGCTGGGGATACGGCGGTTCCGGAAGAAGTCTCCGAATCCGAGAATCCCGTTTCCGAAAAACCCGGGGCGGCAGCAGAAACGCCCAAAAAGGAAAAAAACAGCAAAGAATGACAAAATCTCCGGATGAAAAATTTTATTCTCTCCTGGAAATAGAAAAGAATTTGCGCGGACAGGGATTAAAATTTGTCGCGGGAGTCGATGAGGCGGGCAGGGGCCCTCTGGCGGGTCCTGTTGTGGCAAGCGCCGTAGTATTCTATGAAATACCCCCGGTTTTCAAAATAGACGATTCCAAAAAGCTTACGAAAAATCAGAGAAAAAAGGTTTTTGATTTTCTTGTTTCTTCCCCAAACGTCGCAATAGGAATAGGCACCGAATCGGAAGACGCGATTGACAGAAAAAATATCCGACAGGCGTCTTTTGACGCCATGAGAAAAGCGATATTTTCACTGCCGGTCAATCCGGATTTTGTTATTGTCGACGGTTTCTCCATACCCGGGCTTTCCATTCCGCAGAGAGACATAATAAAGGGCGATTCGAAAAGTCTATCGATAGCCGCGGCATCGGTGATAGCCAAAGTATTGCGCGACGATATGATGGACAAGTATGATGCCGAATTCCCGAATTACGGCTTTTCCCGTCATAAAGGTTACGGCACAAAAGAACATCTGGAATGTCTGAAAAGATTCGGCCCATGCAGGATACACAGAAAAACATTTTCTCCGGTAAAAGATTTTTGCGAACCTGGAAATTGATGGTATAAAGATATAAATGAAAAAATCCGAATTAGCCCGCGCCGGTGAAGATTGTGCCGTAAAACACCTGATCGATAAGGGATATTCCATAATCGAGAGGAATTTCAGGACGGGGTTCGGGGAGATAGATATTATAGCAGAAAAAGCCGGCGATATTGTGTTCGCCGAAGTAAAATCCAGGACGGAAGGAACGGGATTTACCCCCGCCGAAGCCGTTAATTTTAAAAAGAGAAGGCAGCTCGTAAGATTGTCCGATTATTATATCGCGCGCCGCGGCCGGAAATACAATAATTTCAGGATTGATTTAATAGGCGTGGTATTTAAGACGGACAGGATTTCTGACATAGAACACTGGGAAAACATTATCGAGGAATAAAATATGCTCGCGCGAATAAAATCTTCCTGCGTATACGGTATCGATGCCCATCTTATAGATATTGAAGTCGATATATCGAGAGGGCTTCCGGCCAATGTCATAGTGGGATTGCCCGATACCGCAGTCAAAGAGAGCAGGGACAGGGTCAAGTCGGCAATACAGAATTCGGGGTTTAAATATCCTTTAAAGAGAGTTACCGTGAACCTTGCCCCGGCGGATTTAAAAAAGGAAGGTTCTGTTTTTGATTTGCCTATTGCCCTCGGTGTTCTATCCGCTTCGGGACAGTTGAAAACAGGAAGAGACGGCTATATTGTAATAGGCGAGCTTGCCCTGGACGGCAGGGTCAGGTCCATAAGCGGCGCATTGTCAGTAGCGATGATGTGTTCGAAAGATAATTTCAGAGGTATCATACTGCCTTCCGAAAACGCGGAAGAAGCGTCCTATGTGGAAGGGATTGACATTATCGGAGTTTCGAGTTTAAGCGAAGCGGCTGATTTTATATCGGGAATTGGGATTATTTCTCCCCGCAAAAATAAATGCCGCGCCGATATCAGCCAGACTAACGCCGATTATGTGGATTTCTCGGAGGTGAAGGGGCAGGAACACGTTAAAAGAGCTCTGGAAATAGCCGTTGCCGGGGGGCATAATATTCTTATGATAGGTCCGCCCGGGACAGGGAAAACAATGCTTGCGCGAAGAGTTTCTTCGATAATGCCGGATATGAGCATCGAAGAAGCTCTCGAGACCGCTAAAATACACAGCACCGCCGGAATAAACAAAAAATATTTCCGGGACGGGATATTTAAAAGGCCTTTCAGGTCTCCCCATCATACCGCGAGCGATGTGGCTATTATAGGCGGAGGGCAGTTTCCGAAACCCGGAGAAGTTTCGCTTGCTCATAACGGGGTTTTATTCCTGGATGAACTGCCGGAGTTCAGAAGAAATGTCCTGGAAGTTCTGAGACAGCCTCTTGAGGACAGGGAAGTTACCGTTTCAAGAGTAAAAAATACTATTACATTCCCTGCGAGTTATATGCTGATTGCGGCAATGAACCCGTGCCCGTGCGGGTATTTTACGGATCCGGAGCGGGAATGCAGGTGCACTCCTTTACAGGTGCAGAGATATATATCCAAAATATCCGGACCCCTGATGGACAGAATCGATATCCATATAGAAGTCCCGGTGGTGAAATTTAAAGACATAGCTTCAAAGAAAACAGCGGAACCTTCGGTCCATATCAAAGCCAGGATTGAGAAAACCAGAAAAATCCAGAAGTCAAGGTTCGGAGCGGGTAAGATTCACTGCAATTCCCAGATGAATTCAAAACAGATAAAAAAACATTGCCTTATAGAAGAGGACGCCGAAGACCTGCTGAATAAAGCTATGGATAACCTTTGTCTTTCGGCGAGGGCTTACGATAAAATAAAGAAAATAGCGCGGACAATAGCGGATATGGATGAATCGCCCCGTATCATAAGCAAGCATATCGCCGAAGCCGTCCAATACAGATCTCTTGACAAAAATATATGGCCCGCATAAGAATGAGATGTAGCTATTATCGAAAGGACAGTTGTTATGATTATTATAGGTGAAAAAATAAACACCAGCAGAAAAACGGTTGCGGATGCCGTGAGAAACAGGAACAAGCAGTTTATTCTGGATTTGGCGAAAGCCCAGGAATCCGCCGGAGCGAACTATATAGACGTGAATGTTGGGACTTTTATCAGTACGGAACCCGAAGATATGGCGTGGGTTGCCGCTCTGGTGTCGGGAGCCGTAAAAATTCCCTTGAGTGTGGACAGCCCCAATCCCAAAGCGGTTGAAGCCGCGCTCGGCATTTTAAAAGGCCACGCTTTGATAAATTCAATATCGTTGGAAAAAGAAAGGTTTTCCGGCATTATTCCCCTTGTCAGGGAATTTAGGTGTTCCGTCATAGGATTGCTTATAGAGGACGGTAATCTCCCGGTTGAAGCCGACGGTAAAATGAAAATCGCCGATGCTCTTATAGGAAAATTGGGAAAGGAAGGGATAAAACCGGATTCCATTTTTATTGACCCGATGGTCCAGCCCTTAAGCACGAGCATGAACGGTTTAACCGAAACATTCGCTTTTACGCAGAGATTCAAATCCGCGTTTCCCGATGTCCATCTGATTTGCGGTTTGAGCAACGTATCGTTCGGCCTGCCCAACAGAAAACTGATAAACCGCGCGTTCCTCGCTTCAATGATGGCGCTGGGTATGGATTCTGCTATCTGCGATCCTCTCGACAAGGAACTTATGGGACTTATTGCGGCCCAGGACGCGCTTTCCGGCAAAGACCAGTTTTGCATGAATTTCATTTCTCTTTCCAGGAGCGGAAAAATATAATTACCGGATGTTATTTGTTCTTCCGGCTTTTCGGGAATATTAAATATGAAAAAGAAAAAGCGCTTGAAAATCAACGGGACGGAATATGACTTTTACGCCGGGGAAACC
>JAQUNG010000106.1 GCA_028717725.1 bacterium
GACGGTATTTCATCGGCCCAGAATCCGAACCTGTTTACCGGAGAGCCTTCATAGTCTATCGCTGTGATTAAGGGAGTTTCGGACACGGAAGCTCTTGCCTCCCGGCAGTTTTTTATAAGCGTTTTTATCTGCGATAAGGATTTGATATTCCTGGAGAAAAAAATCAACCCTCCGACTTTCTCAATGAGAATCTTTCTTTCCAACTCCCTGTTGAATTCGGTTCCGTTGAAACCGCTGATAATAAAACCGCCTAAATCTCTCATCGTATTACCTGTCGGGCCATCTGTATTTAAAAGTGAGTATCACGATAATGGCGTAACAACAATATTCCCCGTAGGTTATGTATACGGAATCAAAAATATGAGAGAGACCGGACTCGACGTTTACGGCGATAAATTGCAGTCCGAACAGTAAGCCCTTCAGGACAAAATGAAAAACCGCGATGAATACGATGGATTCAAGTATCCGGAGAATCACATTTTTTATGAAACTTGCCACGGCTTCTATAAATTTTATAAAACCGCCGCCGAATTTTTTTTTAAGCATGGGGCTTCCGACGGGATACATTTTTATTTTGCATCTCGGGCAGAAATTTACTCTAGTACCCTCATATCCGCATTTCGGGCATTTCATTGTGTCCGACTCCGATTAACCGATGAATTTTGAGCTAAGATAAACTATTAAACCCGCGAGTATGAATTTAAATTCAACTATAAGGTCAAAAACCGCTTCCTGTGAAAAATGGCGCTTATGGTACAACCATAAATAAAATAAAGAATAAACGGATATTATCGGAAGGAAGTATCCGTAGAACGGAATTATTTTTAAAAAAGAAGCCGATACGGCCATTAAAGCCGAAATAAAAGTCATAATGAATATAGTTTTTTTTGTAAAAGATTCGCCCTTTAATACCGCAAGGCTTTCTTTCCCTATCATCCTGTCCGCATGGATTTCCACGAGGTCATAAGTTAGGCACCGGGTAAATATCAGGGATCCTATGTAGATGAAAGTGAAGATTATCAGAGCCGGACTTATCGGAGGGGGCGATACCTCTTTATAACCGAAAAGAGGAAGAAAAACGCTGATAGAGGCCCAGGCGGCGCTTACCAGAATAGTTTTTGACAGCGGAATATCTTTCATCCTTCTTATTGACCATTTTTTCGGCATTAATTTTGTGCTGTATGATATGCCCGCTATGCAGGCGATGAATGTGACCGCGAACGCCGTAAATCCCAGCATGAGAGAACAGATAAGCGCCGCGAACATAGCGATTATGGAAAGGATTTTGAATTCTTCGCAATGGGATTCCAGAAAACCGATGCGCGCCGTATCTTTCAATTCCCCCAGGCTTCTGTCGAACAGCCGGTTAAATGTGTGCATTGAGAATACATACAGCGCCGCGGTCAGAGGATAAAGCGACGAAGGATTGTGCAGTTTGAAAAATTTGGTGCAGATGTAAGACAGCGCTGCGGCTGACAGGGCTATCAGAATATTGGTTCTGGCTGTGAAATAAATGATGTTTTCTATGTTCAGCAGTATCTTCAGCCGGTTTTTTCTGTTTGCTTTTTTCAGTTTGTGTACGAGGTTTTTTATCATCCAGTTTGGCGTGGATGCGCCGGCTGTGATGCCGACCCTGCGGTATTTCAGGATTTCATCGGTGTCCAGTTCATCAGTGTCTTCTATATAATAGGCGGGTTTTTTTTCGCTGATGCAGATCTCATAAAGGCGCTGGGTGTTTGCGCTGTTTTTTCCGCCCAATACTATCATCGCGTCCGATTCTTTTGCCAGTTTTCTTGTTTCATCCTGCCTTTTTTCAGTGGATGCGCATATTGTGTTATATATCTTTGCGCCGGGGAAACGGACCCTGATTTTACCGGAAATAAGAGAGAAAAGGGATGAACTCTGGGTAGTCTGGCACACAACGGCTATATTGGGCGAATCAGCCGGGATATTTCCGACTTCTTCCGGCTTGTTTATCACGAAGCTTCTGTTTCCGGCAAAACCCAGCAGACCGGTAACTTCGGCATGCCCTTTATCTCCGATTATTATTATGGTGAACCCTTTATTCGCGTATTTTTTGACGAGACTCTGCACTTTCAATACGTCAGGACAGGTCGCGTCGCATATTACCGCCTTTGTCGAAACCAGTTTTTCGCGGGTCTCCGGAGGTATCCCGTGAGCTCTTATGACAACGGTCGTATCGGGACCCGCTTCTTCCGGCCTGTCGATGCTTCCTATACCTTTTGATTTGAGTTGTTCCATTACCCGCGGGTTGTGGATAAGAGGCCCGTATGTAACAATCTTTTTGTTTTTTTTGTGAAGACTTTTTGCCAGAGCATGGACTATATCCGTGGCTCTCCTTACTCCCATGCAAAAGCCGGACAGATAAGCGATTTTAATTTTCATTGCGTTTTAACCTCAGTCATATTTATACATATAGTCATCTTTTTATGTGAATATTTCAATATTTTTTATAATTCAGCATCCGGCTTTTTCAATTTCGAGCAGTAATTTTTTCCATTTTTTTCCGGCCGAATAACCGCCGGAACCGCCCTTCCCGGGAACTATCCTGTGACAGGGAATTATTATAGGAACAGGGTTTTTCCTGCACGCGGAAGCGACGGCTCTCTGGCTTTTCGGCCGGCCTATCAGGGCCGCGATTTCCGAATAACTTCTGGTTTTCCCGAAAGGGACTTTCCGTACCGCGTTTATTACCTTGAGCTCAAATTCGGTGCCGCAGACCCGTGTATCGTAATAATCCGGAATCGGCTTGCGGGCGCTGAAATATTCGTTAAAGCTCTTTTCAATCTTTGAAGAAAAGGATGAAATCTTTAGTTTTCTCCCCGCCCGGGTTTTTTTCGGGAAAGCGATACCGAAGATGGTTTTTTCATTATGGAGGACAATGAATTCCCCGTAGGCTGTCTTTAAAGGGCTGTAGAAAGATTTCCTATTCAAACATTACCTGAAGATTAACCATATTAAAGTAAGAAGGAAAAGGATTCCGACTATAATGTAAATAACCCTGTTCCTCAGGTCTTCTTTGTGGTATTTGTGCATTCCGAGAGTCTGTATGCTCCCCGCTCCGAGATAGTTTGCCAGCTTTTTCCTTTCGTCGCCGTTCTTTATCAATATTTCAGATTCTCTGGGATGCTCTTTTCTTTTTAAAGAGTTGTCGTTCGATGTGATTTTTATGATTTCACGCTTAATCTTGTTTATTTCGCGGTCAAGCTCTTTGATTTTTTTGTTGCAATGATTGGAAATATTCATAACATCCTTTTTGAAAATGAGTTGCGATAAAATAATAAAGTTTTATTTTAATAAAAGCCGTGTAATAATTATCACAGCCAAAGCAAGAACCGCAATTGGCAGACCGGCGTAAAAACCGATTTTAACGAGTTCAAACATATTGAATTGCAGTTTTGATTTTGACGCAACGGCCGGAATATCGCCGGATTGAATCTGCGAAAAAGCTTCGATCCTGTGCATTGCTTTTTTAAAATCGGATCCCGACTCCTCTACGACTATCAATGACTTGTCCAGCTGGTTTTCCAGGTCGGGAGATTCTATGTCGGGCTCCGGTATTGACGATATTTTCTGGTAGTCGGTTTTTAATTTGTCGCATAAGATGCTCAATTCCTCGTTCATCCTGTGGTTTGATTCTATTTCGCTTTCCAGCGACAATATGGCCTTGTTTATCGAAGGCTGGAGGTTTGATTTTCCATCGGTCAGTTTTTCCAGTTTTACCTTGAGTTTTTCCAGCTTGTTTTTTTCTTTTTCAAGCTGGCTTTGTTTGGTTTTAAGTTTTGAAAGTTCATCCTGGGCCGATGTCATTTTTTCGTCCAGCGTGGATTGGATCTGGATATCTCCGGTCATTTTACCCCTCCCCCTTTTGCGGGAATTTAAAAATAAGATTTTAGAAAAAATCAAGGTGCTGTATAATAAAATTAATTGTTATTAAACATAATTTTTATCTGTATGTCAATTTAAATCAACAAGGAGGACAGTTTATGGAAGTTCTGCTCAAAATCATTATGGGGTCCGCGGGTTTGGCGATAATAGTCACAAGGACTTTGGGCGTTATAAGTCCGTCCATGGCAAGAAAAATCATCCTGGCAATGAAGGATTTTAGCGACAGCACGGCGAGGCTTTTGGGATCTCTTGTCGCCGCGGCGGGGTTTTTCTGCATTATTGTCGCGGCGATTTATTCTATCGGGAAACTCCCGTCATTATATGTTATGGCGTTGATACTGGGCGCTCTGATGATATTTTCGGGATTTGTTCTCATATACCTTCTTGTCTATAAGCATATCATTGAAAAGTATCTTGCCGGAAAAAGCCCCGTAATCAGCGACCGTCATATGCGGATTTTATGTGCGGCGCAATTGATAATCGGCGTGATAATAGTCTGGATTGTTCTTATTTCGAATTAGGAAGGGCGCCGGTAACCGAATATACGCTTAAACAACGGGTTTGGGGATAGTAAAGGAAAATCTGGAACCTTTCCCCGATTCGCTTTCTATCCATATCTTACCGCCGTGAAGCTCCACAATCTCTTTTACTATCACAAGCCCGAGCCCGCTGCCTTTGTATTTCCGGGTCACACTGCTGTCAACCTGATAAAACTTATCGAAGATTTTGTTGATCTGTTCTTTCGGTATGCCTATGCCGCTGTCAGATACGCAGAACACGAACGCTTCCTTCTGGTCTTTTTTTGATATTTCTATTTTCCCGTTTTCAGGCGTAAATTTGATTGCGTTAGAAATGAGGTTTATAAAAACACGGCTCATTTTCTTTTTGTCTATTTGGGCGAAAGCGTTTTCGTTGTCTTCCATTTTGTTGCACAGGGATATTTTTTTCTTTTCCGATATGGGTGTCAGCCACTGTATGCAGGAATCAACCAGTTCTTTTACATTGACAAGTTCGTATTCAAGATCTATGTTGCCGGATTCTATCCTTGCGACGTCAAGCAGTTCGGATATCATCTCGTCCAGTCTGGTTACCTGGTGTTCGGCGATTTTAAGGCTTTTATCCTGAAGATGTGTTACTTCCCCCGCTTTTCCGCTGAGCACAAAACTTATATACCCCTGTATCGTTGTCAGCGGAGTCCTCTATTCGTGAGAAACCAATGAGAGAAAGTTATTCTTCACTTCGTTCATTTTTATCAGTTCTTCATTCGCGTTTTGAAGTTCCGAAGTCCGTTCCTCCACTTTCTTTTCCAGTGTTTTTATTATCTTTGCGTTTTCCACCGCTTC
>JAQUNG010000107.1 GCA_028717725.1 bacterium
CACAGTTCTTCCACGCTATAAACATATTGTTTAAGATCAGGAAAAATCCGCAGAAAACCACTATCAAGAGCGCAAACCACCAGCCGGACCAGGAAAAAGCGAATAAACCTATCGATACCGCCGCCGCAGAAACGAATAATAAGCTTTTTAAAGCGTTATTCCTGTGCTTCAGAGAAAGCCAAAAAAACCAAACAACGGCAAAAGGAAGCGTAAGATTAAGCGAGTCATGATCGTACCACCCTGCAGATGTCCTGACAACCAGCATTTCGTTCAACCCCACGCAGAAACCGGTTAAAAAAGCACCTATGGGAGAATAAAAAGCTCTGGCGGCAAAATAAACAACCGCCACAAATAACAGCGAATAAAAAACCGGTATGAGGAAGAGAAAATTCTGTATTGACATATTACAGCCGAAAAAGGAGTATATTTTAAAGAAAAACGAGCTTAAATAAAAAAGAAGCTGGGCATTCGAAACCTTATTGCCCAGAGGCGCCAGTGTAAAACAATCATAAGCGGCGCCGTCTTTTTTGATGTCGCCGGGAAAACCGTTGTCCAAAACATTTTTTGTCCGCAACAGATATTGGTAAGAATCCACATCGGAAAAATAGCGGTCGCCACTCTCATCACTATAACTTTCAAGCAGATATCCGCGCTTTTTATCTGTGACATCTTCATAATCACCCCGAAACACATCAGAAGGAAGGCACCTGACATGCAAATTGATTAATATGCATAAAAGAAAAAACACAAAATCAATTATCTTTTTATTCATATCCAAAAACCCTTTTTAACCAGTCCCCTGCAACTAACTATAAGCCAGATCATTATAACCGTCAACACATTGAACGGCTGTATTTTCTTTTTTACTTATCAGTCCGTTCTGATATAATTTATTCTAATAAATAACCATTTGAGAGGAAACGGTAATGTTAAAATTTCTTTCTGCGGGAGAATCTCACGGCAAATGCCTTACGGGAATTCTTGACGGATTTCCCGCCGGCGTAAAAATCGACACGAAATTTATCAATACTGAGCTTGCCCGAAGGCAATCCGGGTTTGGGCGGGGCGGAAGAATGAACATAGAATGCGATAAAATCACGCTAAATTCCGGCGTGCGCAAAAAAGTGTCTATAGGATCTCCCATCTCATTCTGTATAAGGAATAAGGATTTTTCGATAAATTCGTTGCGCGAAATTTATGATGTCCGGCCTGGCCACGCCGATCTGGCGGGTGTCTTGAAGTATTCAATGGATAACGCAAGAGATATACTTGAGCGCGCCAGCGCACGGGAAACTGCGGTAAGAGTTGCGGCCGGAGCTTTCTGCAAACTACTCTTATCTGAATTATCCATCAGCGTTTTCAGCCATGTGGAATGCATCGGGAACATAAAAGCCGATTGCTCAAAATTAACACTGGAAGAAATAAAAGAAAGGCAAAAAATATCACCTTTGAGATGCGCCGATCTCAATGCCGAAAAGAAAATGGCGGAAGAAATAAAAAAAGCTTCCTCCTCCGGAGACAGCTTGGGAGGCTGCTGTGAAATAATAGCCCTGAACGTCCCTGTGGGGCTGGGGAGCCATACCCAGTGGGATAGAAAACTCGATTCCGCGATCGCGCAGGCTATGATGTCTATAAACGCGATAAAATGCGTTGCCATAGGAAACGGGGATAATTCATACAGATTAAAGGGATCTCACGCGCATGATGAGATCTATTTCTCAAAAAATAATTATCCAAGGGCAGGAGGATATCACAGAAAGACCAATAATGCGGGCGGAATCGAAGGCGGAATATCAAACGGCGAACCTATATCCGTTAAAATTTTTATGAAGCCTATTCCGACACTGGCAAAACCGCTGAACACAATAAACATTAAAACCCACAAAAGCGCGAAAGCTTCCAAAGAAAGATCTGATTGCTGCGCTGTCCCTTCCGCCGGCATTATAGGCGAATCTATGCTTTCTTTCGTCTTAGCCGGCGAAATAATCAAAAAATTCGGCGGCGACTCCATCGGAGAAATAAAAAACAACTTCAACGAATATGTTACTCGCCTGGGAGACAGATGAATATACTCCTTTTCGGTTTTATGGCTTCGGGTAAATCAACCGTAGCGAAGATTCTCTCCAAAAAACTTGATATGGATTATATTGAAATGGATAACATAATTGAAAAAGAAGCCAATATGTCAATTTCCGAAATTTTCGCTGAAAAAGGCGAAAAACATTTCAGAATGCTTGAGAAGAATTTATCAAAAAAGCTGTCTGACTCCGATAATTTAATCATATCTACGGGCGGCGGAGTAATAACAGATGAAGAGAATATCGCAAACTTAATAAAAAACGGGATGGCTTTTTCTCTTATGGTTTCGCCGGAAAATGTTATCAAAAGGACGAAAAACAGCGCTCACAGGCCCTTGCTGAACACTAAAGACAGGAAAAAGCAGATAGAGAACCTTCTTCGCGAGAGAAATCCTTATTATGAAAAAACGGGTTATGTCATCAACACAAATATTTTTACCCCGGAAAAAGTCGCCGGCATAATAATAGAAAAATTCAAAGGGACAATTTGATATGCCTAAAACCGTCATAAATTTCTGGTTGATGCCGAACGCCGATTTCGACACACTGGGCATCCTGCAAAAAGAAATATTAAAGTTTGAACAGCAGAATAAGAATATTCATATTCAACCCACTGTTATCCCCTGGGCACACGCCTGGGACAGGCTAATGCATTACTGTAAACACCAGGATGAGCTGTCTCCGCCCGACGTCATTCAGATAGGGACCACATGGGTGCCCAGCCTTTCATATCTGGGAGTGTTGAGAGATATGCAGGATTTTTTCGACCCTTCAATAACAGAAGATATCATCGACCCCCTTAAAAATGTCGCTAAACTGCCAAATACGGATATGATCCTTTGCATACCGTGGTTTTCCGATATCAGGCTTCTCTATTTCAGAAAAGACATACTGAAAAAATTCGGGTTCGGCATCAACGATATCGATGATTTTGAATCTTTCAGGACAGTATGCACGGCAATACAAAACGGCAGAAAATCAGATGATGATATTATGGCTTACAGGTTGTCGGGACACCCCGAAACAATATTCATTCATGATATCGCCCCCTGGTTATGGGGAATGGGCGGAAATTTCCTTTCCCCCGACCTGAGAAAGACGGCTTTTGACGAACCCGAATCAAGAAAAGCGTTCAAATGGTATTTTCGCCTGGTAAACGATCTCTTTGCCGGAACCGAACGCAAATACGGAATAACACCGCCCGGAACATTTTTTTCGGGCAGATACGCGATGGAAATAAGCGGAAAATCGCCGTTTTACAATCTGGCAAATTTAAAACACTCCGATTTTTCTCCTGAAGTAGTTGCGAATTACGAATTGACACAGGTCCCGAAAGGATCAAAAGGTAGTTTTCCCTTCATAGGCGGAAGCTGTCTGGCAATGCCCAAACTATGCCGTTATCCGGAAGAAGCTTCAGAATGGATAAAATACCTTATTTCTCCTGAATCCCAGCTCAGGCACTGCTACATAATAGGAGCTTTCCCTTCCAGGACATCTATTTTAAAAGAATTCTTCAGGGATCATGAACAATATCACGGAGCCATAACCACCGCGCTTAAAAACGGAATAACATTTTTATATACACCGTATTCGTCGCTTATCGGCTCACTCGAGAAAATAATCACGGCGTTCACTGACAGGGTGTTATTGGCTATACGAACCGGAAAGTTTTCCGAAGAACTTGTCGATCAGGAAATCACCAAAGCTGCGGCTGAAGCCAATTACATACTGTCAGTGCACAGTTAGGAAACATATGACAGACGGCAAAGGAAAAAAGAAGAAAAAAAATGCTATGACTTCTTCCGATATGGTTTTTTCAAAAGAATCGATTCATCTTATAAGCCAGGACAGGGATACTGATTCGCTGTTCACCCACGCGCTATTACTGCTTGGAAAATCTCTCGGTAAAATCGAAGCTGCGATCTTCTCCTGGGATAAACAGGAAAACATTCTCCGCTGTCAAAAAGTTCTTTTTATGGGAGTTATACAGGAAGGGGCGGAGCTTATTCCCCTGACCAAAGAAATGCCTCTTTGGCAGCTTGTAACAAGCACAACCGATATCGTCATCGATAAAGGAAAACGTAAAAATGCGTGTTTCGCGTTAAGGTTTAAACGTGAATTTCTCGGTATGATGAGAGTCTCGCTTCTAAACGGAAACAGTCTTACCCAAAATATAATTTCGCAAATTCATACATTCTGCCTGGAGCTTGCGATATCCCTGAAGAATCTCACTTTGTTTCTCCAGAATGAGATTCATATGCGTCAGCTAAAAGGTTCTTTCGAAATAACTTCCAATATCGTTAAAAGTATTTACCTGAATAAACTTTTGGGGCTTGTGGTAAAAAGCATAGTTAAAAATCTCGGATTTGACAGAGTGCGCCTTTATCTCGTAAACTGGGAAGAAAAATTTTTAAAAGGGGAAATATCCTATGATATGAGGGGAGAAACTACCTCTCTCGAAAAAGAATGCTACCCACTTGAGTCCGGCATACACCCCTTTGTGGATATGGTCCTTCAATTTCCCGAAAAAGAAACGGTTATTGAATTCCATGACAGAGTTATCTATGTGCCTCTTTACGTCAAAGAGCAGGTTGTCGGTATTCTGGTCGTCGATAATATTCTCAGCCAGGAGAAAATCACATCTGACGAAATCCAGACGGTAAAATCTTTTGCCGGACAAATCGCCATGGCTGTTGAAAACGCGCGGCTTTTCGAAAAAGTCCAGGAACTGTCCATAACCGACAGTCTGACGGGTCTATTTATTATAAGACATTTTAAAGCGCGCCTTGAAACCGAATTTTACAGGATTAAAAGATACGGCGATGTCCTGACTTTATTTATCCTTGACGTAGACAACTTTAAATCCGTCAATGATACATACGGACATCCTAACGGGGACGCGGTCCTTCAATGCATAGCGAAAAACATAAAAGAAAATCTGAGAAAAACCGATTTTGCCTGCAGATACGGGGGGGATGAATTTATGATATGCCTTCCGAACCTTAAATCAAAAGATACCGTTGAATTCGCCAAACGTCTCCTGAATTCTATCCTGCTGACCGCTCCGGTAGTAAATGGCTCAAGGATTCCGGTAACTCTCAGCATAGTGGCATCCTGCTTCCCTGAAAATTCCGAGGATATAGAAGAGATCATAAAACAGG
>JAQUNG010000108.1 GCA_028717725.1 bacterium
ATGGATAAACAGGGAAAAGGAGGCGGCCTTGACAGTTGAAACTGCAAAAAGTTTATTGGGTTTTGAAGTAAAAACGCCCTTCGACAGGGTTCAGATAAAAGTTGCTTCGCCGGAAGCCATCAGGTCATGGTCCAAAGGGGAAGTAAAAAATCCCGAGACCATCAACTACAGGACTTTTAAACCTGAACGCGGCGGATTGTTCTGCGAAAGAATATTCGGGCCGACACGCGATTGGGAATGTAACTGCGGGAAATACAAAAGAATCAAGCATAAGGGCATCATATGCGACAGGTGCGGAGTCGAAGTAACACTTTCCAAAGTAAGACGCGAAAGGATGGGGCACATAGAACTTGCCGTACCCGTGTCTCACATATGGTTTTTCAAGACTATGCCGAGCCGGATAGGCAATGTCCTTGGGCTTTCAACAAGAACCCTCGAAAGGGTTTTATATTATGAAGATTATATCGTGTTGGACGCGGGGGATACTCCTCTTGAGAAAAAACAGCTTTTAAGCGATGAGGCTTACAGGGAAGCCCTTGACAAATATGGCAGGAACTTTGTGGCAAAAATGGGCGCCGAAGCCATAAAGGACCTTTTGAAAACCGAAAACCTTGACGCTCTCGCGGATGACCTTCGCGACAAGATGCATAAGTCCAAGTCCAAGCAGGCCCAGAAAAAATATTCCAAGAGACTGAAAGTTATCGAGGGTTTCAGAAAAGCGTCAATAAAACCGGACTGGATGGTTCTTGATGTCCTGCCGGTTCTGCCTCCCGACCTCAGGCCGCTTGTTCCTCTTGACGGCGGAAGGTTCGCCACTTCGGACCTTAACGACCTGTATAGGAGGGTGATTAACCGCAACAACAGGCTTAAAAATATTCTTGAGATGAAAACTCCCGAAGTAATTGTGCGAAACGAAAAAAGGATGCTGCAGGAAGCAGTCGACGCGCTTTTCGATAACGGGCGCCACGGCCGTCCGGTTGTGGGCGCGGGGAACAGGCCGCTGAAATCGCTTAGCGATATGCTTAAAGGAAAACAGGGCAGGTTCAGACAGAACCTTCTCGGGAAAAGGGTGGATTATTCCGGGCGTTCGGTTATTGTTGTCGGGCCTGAACTTAAGCTTCACCAGTGCGGGCTGCCTAAAAAGATGGCTCTCGAACTTTTTGAACCGTTTATCATCAAGCGCCTGAAAGACATGGGCCATATCCACACTATCAAGAGCGGCAAGAAGATGATAGAGAGAGAAGCGCCGGAAGTGTGGGACATACTTGAAGACGTCACAAAAGACCATCCCGTGCTTTTAAACAGAGCGCCTACGCTCCACAGGCTCGGCATTCAGGCTTTCGAACCCATATTGATAGAAGGCAAGGCGATCAGGATTCACCCGCTGGTATGTACTGCGTTTAATGCGGACTTTGACGGAGACCAGATGGCAGTTCACGTGCCTCTATCGACCGAAGCCCAGCTTGAATCAAGGGTCCTGATGCTTGCGCCAAATAATATTTTCTCTCCTTCAAGCGGGAAACCGATAGCGACGCCCACCCAGGATATCACACTCGGGCTTTATTATATTACCTGCGATCCTTTCAGGAAAGAAGACAGGAAACAGCACCTGATGAGTTCCGTCGAAGAAGTTATGATGGCGTTTGACCTGGGCATGATTAACATACATACGAGCATAAAGATATTTATCAGGGGCGAACTCAGGGATACTACCGTCGGGAGAGTGCTGTTCAATAACATTCTTCCGGACGAACTGGGATATGTTAACCAGGTTATCGACAAGAAAAAGATAAGCAAGATTATCGACGAGTGCTATAAAATCGCCGGCCACCAGAAAACGGTGGAAACACTCGACAGGCTTAAAGACCTCGGTTTCTCGATTGCCACAAAAGCGGGGATATCAATCGGAATGGTGGATATGAAAGTCCCTGAATCCAAGAAAAAAATCATCGAAGAAGCCCATGCTGAAGTGAAGGCTGTCGAAAAACAGCGGAAGAACGGGAGCATTACAGACGGCGAAAGATACAACAAGATCGTCGACATATGGACTCATGTAACCGACCAGATATCCGAGGATATGTACAGGGGGATGAAAGAAAACGAGGGGAAAGAAGAGCTTAACCCCATTTATATTATGGTTGATTCCGGAGCCAGGGGCTCCAGGCCGCAGATAAGGCAGCTTGCGGGGATGAGAGGTCTTATGGCCAAACCGTCCGGAGAAATTATCGAAGAGCCGATTATTTCCAATTTCAGGGAAGGACTCTCCGTCCTTGAGTACTTTATTTCTACTCACGGGGCGAGAAAAGGTCTTGCCGACACGGCGCTTAAAACGGCCGATTCCGGTTATCTAACAAGAAGGCTTGTTGATGTGGCCCAGGATGTGATAGTGACCGAAGATGACTGCGGGACTTTGAACGGAATAGCGGTCAGGGCCATCTATGAAGGCGAAGACGAGATTGTTTCTTTGAAAGAGCAGATAACCGGGCGCTTTGTCAATGAAGATGTTCTGGATCCCGGAAATGCGAAACGCGTGATAATAAAAGCGGGCGAAGAGATAACGAACGAAAAAGCCGAAGAAATTATCCGCGTCGGGATACCGCAGGTTAATATACGTTCGGTCCTTACGTGCGAAACACGCGAGGGCTGCTGTGTAAAATGCTACGGCAGAAATCTCGCGAACCAGCGCAACGTAAAACTGGGTGAATCAGTCGGTATTATCGCGGCGCAGTCAATCGGAGAGCCGGGGACACAGCTGACTATGAGAACTTTCCATATCGGCGGAACGGCGAGCCAGGTGTTCAAAAAACCCGAAATAATTTCTAAATTCAACGGTGTGGTCAGATATAACGATTTAAAAATGGTCAAACTTCCCGACGGCAATTTTATAGCCCTCAGCAAAAACGGGACTGTGGGGATTCATAATGAAGAGGGAAGAGAGCTTGACAAACATACGATAGAGCTTGGCGCCGTTATCAGCGTTCCGGACGGCGGAACAGTTAAAAAAGGCGAAAAATTCGTGCAGTGGGATCCTTACAGCGCCCCGATTATAACGGAGTTCGCCGGGAAAATTGAGTTTGTCGATGTCATAGAAGGGCAGACGATGAAGAAAGAGCTTGATGAATCGACGGGCCTGACGGGAACGGTTATCATAGAGCACAGGGAAGAACTTCACCCCCAGATACTTATCAGGAGCGCCGACGGTGATGATGTCAGGGGTTATTATTCGATACCAGCCGGCGCGCATATAGTCGTGAAAAACAACCAGAAAGTCGCGGAAGGAACCCTGCTTGCCAAAACTCCGAGAAAAATATCCAAGACCAAGGATATAACGGGAGGTCTTCCGAGAGTTGCCGAACTGCTTGAAGCCAGAAGGCCTAAAGATTCCGCCGACATAGCGAAGATTGACGGTATAATTGAACTTGCCGGAACCGTAAAAGGCAGGCGCAAAGTCATTATCAAAGACGAAGTTACCGGTAATGTAGAAGAGCATCTTGTCCCTCTCGGGAAGCATCTTATGGTCTATAAGGGAGACAGGGTCAAAAAAGGAGAGCAGTTGACAGACGGGCCTGTTATACCTCAGGAAATACTTCAGGTGTGCGGCACGAAGGAACTGCAGGAATATCTTGTAAACCAGGTGCAGGAAGTTTACAGGCTCCAGGGAGTTGAAATCAACAACAAGCACATTGAAGTTATAGTCAGGCAGATGTTGAAAAAGGTTAAGATTACGGATCCGGGAGACACGGAATTTCTGATAGGAGAGCAGATAGACAAAGTCAGGTTCGAGGAAGTCAACGCCGATGTTAAATCTAAAAAACTCAGGCCGGCTTCCGCTTCGCCGCTTCTGCTCGGGATAACCAAGGCTTCGCTCGGAACGGAAAGTTTTATTTCCGCGGCTTCTTTCCAGGAAACGACAAGAGTCCTTACGGATGCGGCGGCAAGCGGTAAAATAGACGAACTTAGAGGCTTTAAAGAAAACGTTATTATGGGCCATCTCATAGCGGCGGGAACGGGGTTCAAACATTTTTCTTCGGTGGAAGTCGGGAAAACGGTTGAGGATGCAGAGCCGGAATTGCCGGGCAAAAGCAGTCCGGACGAGCAGTAAAATCAAGGGAGAAATAGATGCCTACTATTAATCAGTTAATAAGGAAAAACAGGAGAAAAGTTGTTAAAAAGAAAAAAACGCCCGCTCTTAACGGTTGCCCGTTCAAGAGAGGCGTTTGCCTTCAGGTAAAAACACAGACACCAAAAAAACCCAATTCGGCTCTGAGGAAAATTGCCAGAGTGAGATTGACAAACGGAATGGAAGTAACCGCTTATATTCCGGGCGTAGGGCATAACCTGCAGGAACACTCGATAGTTCTTATAAGAGGCGGCAGGGTAAAAGATCTTCCGGGCGTAAGATATCATATAGTAAGGGGGACTCTTGATACCCTCGGAGTTGAAGGAAGAAAACAATCGCGTTCAAAGTACGGGGCAAAAATGCCCAAGTAGCAGTATATGTGGGATGTTGCTCACGCGAAGGACAAAAAAACGCGGAAAGAAAACAGGAAAAACAGAGAGGTAAATAATGGCAAGAAGGCGCAGGGCCACAAAAAGAATAAAAACGAGAGATGAAAAATTCAACAGCGAGATGGTAGGCCGTTTTATAAATTGTCTTATGCTTCAGGGCAAGAAGAGCATAGCCGAAACGGCTGTATACGATGCTATGGATACGCTGAAAGAAAAAACAGGCTCGAAAGACGCTCTTGAGGCTTTGAAAAAAGCCGTTGATAACGTTAAGCCTGTTCTTGAAGTCCGTTCGAGAAGAGTCGGCGGAGCGACTTATCAGGTGCCGGTTGATGTCGGTCCGGACAGAAGGACGGCGCTCGCGTTCAGGTGGATTGTCGGTTTTGCCAGGGCTAAAAAAGGCGGGCCTATATCGCAAAGGCTTGCCGGCGAACTTCTCGACGCGTTTAATAATACTGGTTCTTCCGTTAAAAAGAGGGAAGACACGCATAAAATGGCCGAGGCCAATAAGGCATTTGCGCATTATAAATGGTAGATCTTAAAAAATCCGGAATTCGAATATCGGATTCGAAATCAGGGTAAACGTGCTTGTGCTATTTAAATACGGAAAAATAAGATACGGGATATCAGGGAGTTTTAATAGTGGCGGAAAGAGTACAGCTGGAAAAATTGAGGAATATCGGTATCAT
>JAQUNG010000109.1 GCA_028717725.1 bacterium
AGGTCTTATGGCCAAACCGTCCGGAGAAATTATCGAAGAGCCGATTATTTCCAATTTCAGGGAAGGACTCTCCGTCCTTGAGTACTTTATTTCTACTCACGGGGCAAGAAAAGGCCTTGCCGATACCGCGCTTAAGACGGCGGATTCCGGGTATCTTACGAGAAGGCTCGTTGATGTTGCGCAGGACGTAATAGTGACCGAAGACGATTGCGGGACGCTGAACGGGATATTGGTCAGGGCTATTTATGAAGGAGAAGACGAGATGGTTTCGCTGCAAGAGCAGATAAGCGGCCGCTTTGCCAATGAGGATATCATCGACCCGGCGAACTCGAAGCGCGTTATAGTTAAGGCCGGCGAGGAAGTGACGAACGAGAAAGCCGAAGAAATTATCCGCGTCGGGATACAGCAGGTTAATATCCGCTCGGTCCTTACATGCGAGACGCGCGAAGGCATTTGCGTAAAATGCTACGGCAGGAACCTTGCAAACCAGAAAAACGTCAAACTGGGCGAGTCAGTAGGCATCATCGCGGCTCAGTCAATCGGCGAACCGGGAACACAGCTGACAATGAGAACCTTCCATATCGGCGGTACGGCCAGCCAGGTGTTCAAAAAGCCCGAAATAGTTTCGAAATTCAGCGGTGTTGTCAGGTACAACGATTTAAAAACAGTCAAGTTGCCCGACGGGAATTTAATTGCCCTCAGCAAAAACGGGACAATAGGCATACATAATGATGAAGGAAGGGAACTTGACAAGCATACGATAGAGCTTGGTGCCGTTATAAGTATTCCCGACGGCGGGAAAGTCAAAAAAGGTGAAAAGTTTGTCCAGTGGGACCCTTACAGCGCGCCTATTATCACGGAGTTTGCCGGCAAAATCGAGTTTGTCGATATTATAGAAGGCCAGACTATGAAGAAAGAGCTTGATGAATCGACGGGCCTGACGGGAACGGTTATCATAGAGCACAGGGAAGAACTTCACCCCCAGATACTTATCAGGGGTGCCGGCGCCGATGAGGTGAAAGGCTATTATTCGATCCCGGCCGGAGCTCATATAGTTGTGAAGAATAACGCGAAAGTCGTGGAAGGCACGCTCCTTGCGAAAACGCCCAGAAAATTTGCCAAAACCAAAGACATTACGGGAGGTCTTCCCAGGGTTGCCGAGTTGTTCGAGGCAAGAAGGCCCAAAGATGCCGCCGATATCGCCAAGATAGACGGTATCGTTGAGCTTGCCGGCACGGTAAAGGGAAGGCGTAAAGTTATTATAAGGGATGAAGTCACGGGTAATACAGAAGAGCATCTTGTGCCTCTCGGCAAACACCTTATGGTCTACAAGGGAGACAGAATCAAAAAAGGAGAGCAGTTGACCGACGGCCCCGTTATACCGCAGGAAATACTTCAGGTATGCGGGACAAAAGAACTGCAGGAATATCTTGTGAACCAGGTGCAGGAAGTTTACAGGCTCCAGGGTGTTGAGATTAATAATAAACATATTGAGGTTATAGTAAGGCAGATGCTGAAGAAAGTTAAAATTGCGGATCCGGGCGACACCGATTTCCTCATAGGAGAACAGGTGGATAAGGTCAAGTTTGAGGAAGTTAATGCCGAGGTAAAAAGCAGAAAGATGCGGCCTGCTTCGGCTTCGCTGCTTCTGCTCGGAATAACCAAAGCTTCGCTGGGCACGGAAAGCTTCATTTCGGCTGCGTCTTTCCAGGAGACAACAAGGGTCCTTACGGATGCGGCGGCGAGCGGGAAGCTGGATGAACTGAGAGGATTTAAAGAAAACGTCATTATGGGGCATCTTATACCCGCGGGAACAGGGTTTAAGACGTTTGCCTCGGTAGAGGTTGGAAAAACAGCTGAAGAAGGCGAATCGGAATTATTAAGCGAAAGCAGCTCGGAAGAAAAGTAAGGGAGAAATAGATGCCTACGATTAATCAGTTGATAAGGAAAAGAAGAAACAAAGTGGTGAAAAAGAAAAAGACACCTGCTCTTAACGGCTGTCCTTTTAAAAGGGGCGTTTGTCTTCAGGTAAAGACACAGACGCCGAAAAAACCTAACTCCGCGCTGAGGAAAATTGCCAGGGTGAGGCTGACAAACGGGATGGAAGTTACGGCTTATATTCCGGGCGTCGGGCATAACCTGCAGGAGCATTCGATTGTTCTGATCAGAGGAGGAAGGCTGAAAGACCTTCCCGGTGTCAGATATCATATAGTGAGAGGCACGCTGGATACTCTCGGAGTTGAAGGCAGGAAACAGTCCCGGTCGAAATACGGGGCGAAAATGCCCAAGTAGTTATGTGTGATGTGAGGCGAAGTACGACGTGAGTCGCGTTGCGACAACGTCGCTCACGCGAAAGACGAAAAAAGAAAGAAATAAAAAGAGAACAGTAAAAATAGAGAGGTAAACAATGGCAAGAAGGCGCAGGGCCACAAAAAGAATAAAAGCAAGGGACGAAAAGTTCAGCAGTGAGCTGGTAAGCCGCTTTATAAATTGTCTTATGCTGCAGGGAAAAAAGAGCATAGCTGAATCGGCTGTGTATGCCGCCATGGAAATCCTGAAAGAGAAAACAGGCTCAAAAGATTCTCTTGAAGCTTTAAAGAAGGCTATAGATAACGTTAAGCCTGTCCTTGAAGTCCGTTCAAGAAGGGTCGGAGGGGCAACTTACCAGGTACCCGTTGATGTCAGCCCTGACAGAAGGACAGCGCTTGCGTTCAGGTGGATTGTCGGCTTTGCCAGGTCCAAAAAAGGTGGGCCCATATCACAGAGACTGGCCGGCGAACTTCTTGACGCGTTTAATAATACGGGTTCTTCCGTGAAGAAAAAGGAAGATACTCATAAGATGGCGGAAGCAAACAAAGCGTTTGCGCATTACAAATGGTAAAAACGGTTTTAAAAATTTAAAAAACGGTTTTTAATTTGATGGATACAGGGAGTTTTAATAGTGGCAAAGAAAGTACCATTGGAAAAATTGAGGAATATCGGCATCATGGCTCACATAGATGCCGGGAAAACGACTACGACCGAAAGGATACTGTTTTATACCGGTAAAACTTATAAACTCGGCGAGGTCCATGAAGGCACTGCCACTATGGATTGGATGGAGCAGGAGCAGGAAAGAGGAATAACGATAATGTCGGCGGCGACCACAACTTATTGGAAAGAGAATCAGATTAATATTATTGATACTCCCGGCCACGTTGATTTTACCGTTGAAGTCGAAAGATCTTTGAGAGTTTTGGATGGCGCTGTAGCTGTTTTTTGCGCTGTGGGCGGTGTTGAGCCCCAGTCGGAAACAGTATGGCGGCAGGCAAACAGGTATAACATACCGAGAATTGCCTTTGTCAACAAGATGGACCGGACCGGAGCCGATTTTTTCACCGCTGTCGCGCGTATGAGAGAACGGCTTGGAGCCAATGCCGTCCCAATCCAGCTCCCCGTTGGAGCGGAAGACCAATTCAGGGGCATAATCGATTTGGTGATTATGAAGATGATAGTAAACAGGGAAGCTGACAAGGGAACGACGGTAGATATTGAGGAAATTCCCGAGGAGTATAAAAAGCAGGCAGAAGAATACAGGGAAAAGCTTTTTGAAGCGCTTGCTGACGAAGACGATATGATCTTTGAAAAATATGTGGAAGGAAAGCCCATAGAAGACAGGGAAGTAAAGGATGTCCTGAGAAAAGCAACCCTGGACAATCTCGTAGTCCCTGTTCTTTGCGGAGCCGCTTTTAAGAATAAAGGGGTTCAGAGGCTTATTGACGCGATAGTCGATTATCTTCCTTCCCCTCTGGATGTGCCGCCTATGAAGGGCGACAATCCCGAGACAGAAGCCGAAGAAATAAGGAAAGCCGACAAAAATGAGCCGTTCTCGGCTTTGGCGTTTAAAGTCGTGAGCGACCCTTATGTAGGCAAACTTACATACTTCAGGGTTTATTCAGGTTCCTTCAAGAAGGGATCTTACATTTATAATGTTTCGAACGGCAGGAAAGAAAGAGTGGGAAGGCTGCTTCATATGCACGCGAATGACAGAGAGGACATAGACGAGGTGGTCGCGGGCGACATTGCCGCCGGAGTCGGGCTCAAGGAAACAGGAACGGGAGATACGCTTTCGAATGAGGAGCGCCCGATAATACTTGAATCCATGGTGTTCCCTGAACCGGTTATTTCCATGGCGATAGAACCGAAAACGAAAGCGGACAGGGATAAGCTTCAGGTAGCCTTACAGCGGCTCCAGGAAGAAGACCCGACTTTTAAGGTTAAGTCGGACCCTGACACCGGACAAACCATAATTTCAGGGATGGGAGAGCTTCATCTCGACATTATTAAAGACAGGATGCTCAGGAAATTCAAGGTTGACGCAAATGTCGGGAAGCCTCAGGTTGCATACAGGGAGACCATTCAGATTTCGCAGGAGGCAGAAGGTAAATTTATAAAGCAGTCGGGCGGAAGAGGCCAGTACGGCCATGCGGTAATAATTATTGAGCCTTTTAAACATGGGAAAGGAATTGAGTTTGAGGATAAAATTGTCGGCGGGACAATACCGAGGGAATATATTCCCGCAGTTCATTCCGGAATAAAGGATGCTGCATTGACGGGAGTGCTCGGGGGATATCCGGTTGTGGATGTGAAAGTATCTCTTATTGACGGGTCTTTCCACGAAGTTGACTCTTCGGAGCTGGCGTTTAAAATGGCAGGTTCAATCGCGTTTAAGGAAGCTATGAGGAGAGCCCAGCCGGTTCTGCTGGAGCCTGTGATGAAAGTTGAAGTTACGACTCCCGAGGAGTTTATGGGAGATGTTATAGGGGATTTGAATTCCAGGAGAGGCAAGGTCAAGGAAATGGAAACAAAAGGCAACGCCAAGATTATACTGGCCGATGTGCCTCTGGCTGAAATGTTCGGATATGCAACGGTAATAAGATCTATTACCAGGGGAAGGGCAAGTTATTCGATGGAACCGTCGCATTTTGAAAAGGTTCCCAAAAATATAGCAGAGAAAATTCTTGAGTAGGAGGATTTGAGATGGCAAAAGAGAAATTTGAGAGGACGAAACCGCAAGTAAACGTAGGTACGATAGGGCACGTTGACCACGGTAAGACGACGTTGACGGCGGCATTGACGAAGGTGCTTGAGCAGAAAGGCCTGAGCAAATTTGTAAGTTATGATGAGATAGCGAAGGCATCGG
>JAQUNG010000110.1 GCA_028717725.1 bacterium
TTGAACATAACAGATTGTCCTGAAAAGCCTTTTGTTGTATCATAACATAAAAAGAGATATTTAGAGGAGATTGCATATGAGAAATATTATATTCGCGCTTGTTTTATTCCTGCTTCTGCCGGGAGGGATGTGTTTTTCGGGGGATAGGTGCAGAAAGCTTCAGTGCGAAGATACCGGCGCGCGGAGTTCCGGCTCAATTAAAAACAAAGGCAATATGAAAGCCAAAACCTATAAAGGCTATGCGGTTTCGAACGACGCGAAAGCAAAAGAAAGAAAACGCCGGGAAATGACCGAAAGAAAAACCCTGAGACGGAGTATGCGCGGCAGTTAAGCCGGCCCGGGTTTGTTCTCCATTCTTTTATTTCTGCCGTAAATGCCGATGTCCACGGCAACCATAACGGCATTCAGGATAAAAAACAGTATCACGGCGTTATAATTGTGGGCTATCTTATAGATGATTCCCGAAATATATCCAAGAAGCACTATGCATAAAAACAGCAGGCTTTTCCCGTCATTCTTCCTCGAGCTGTAGGATTTCCAGATTGAAAAAGGCCACGCGGCTCCAAAACATATAAGCATAACGGCTTCAAATATCACAAATGTGTTTTCTCCGGGGATTATTTAAAAAGGGATTTAAGTTTGTTCACCGTGTCTTCTTTTACGTCTTGAGTAGAACTTTCCTCTTGAGACGCAGGCGCAGCGGGGACGGATTTTTTGTCAAACAGGTTTTTAAGATAATCTTCACCCTGTTTTTTCAGGTCTTCTGTAACATTTGAGAGATAAGGTTTGATTATTTTCAAAAGAGATTCTTCGAAACCTTTGAATTCGGGTCTGTCCGCGGTGCCTGTGATCTTAAATTTCATCTCAACGGGGTTAACCTGGTTCACAGCGTCGCATATAATCGGGAGGGGAATCATATTCACGGCCGTGTCGGCTCCGCCGCGGGGAGAAACCTTATGACCGCTTAATTTCAGAGAATTTTCCGAATATAGAGAGATTCCGGTTATTTTTGTTTCCGAATCAATGTCAAGTTTTCCCTCGTTTATATTTACCGGAAGTGAATCGCTGAATATAAAACTTACGGAAGGAATATCAATTTCATTCGCTTTTAAAACCATATCCGTTTTATCCGAACCCGATTGCCTGTAATGCAGAGTAAGTTTTCCCGCGTCAACACCGTTCTTGTTTACGGCGCCTTTAAGTTTTAACTCGTTAAAAATAATCCCGTTGACGGTATCAATGCCTATGCCGCCGGCTTTTATTTCGGCGCGCTTGAAGTCAACAGACTGTTTTGCCGCGTCTTCAAGATGCAGATACGCGCTATGTATATGCGCGCTCCGTATCTCAAGCAGATATTGGTCGGAAGGTTTTTGAAAGGTTACAAACCTTCCCTTGGGAAGAGGAGTGACTTCCCTTGTAACAGCTTTGGATTTTTCTTTTTGCGCGGCGGCTTTTTTGTCCGAAGACCGCTGTTTGATTTTGTCATATATACCGGAAAAAAGGTCTTTCCTGCCTTTTAACTGTTCCGCCGCGGGCGTTTTTTCGGCAGCTTCCGGCTTTTTCGCGATATGCTGTATGTTGAAACTTCCGTCCGGCTCCCCTTTCAGGTTTATTTCGGACCCCGACATTTTTAATTCGCTGACGGTTAATCTTTTCGCTAACATAGCAAGAGGGCTTAACCGCAGAGAAGCTTTCGGGATATATATTATCCTTTCCGCCTCATTTTCGGGGTTGAATATTTTTATATCCGCGAAAGAACACGACAAAGTGAGAGGCCACACGCTGATTTTCCCGATGGATATTTTCGCGCCGCTGTTCTCATTGATTGTTTTTACGATGAATTTACCCGCTGCAGGTGAAATAATTAATCCCACCGCAAAATGCAGCATCAGCAGGGCGATAAGTATTATGGAAATTCCTTTTATGTTTATGATTTTCATATCAATACATGGTTCTTGCTTTATCTATCAGCGCTCCCAGTTTAACGGCAATCGGCATCTTTTTAACGAATTTTACAAATTTTGATTCTTTTATTTTTACGAAATATTTATCTCGCAATAAGACAAACCCTCTTTTCCCCCCGATATAGACAGGGATAAGCAATATAGCGGAAAGGGCTAATCCGCCCGCCACGAGCGTATTGTTAAGCCGTAGCAGCGCGAGCACAGGAAGGTGGGTTATCCATCCCCAGAAAGAGGTAAGGAAATCCAAATCTATCAGCAGAATGCCACCCATCCGGTCTGTAAGTTTATATATTCCGGCGGCGTATAAAAGTTTGAATAACGGGAGAATGAGCATTGCGGACAAACGGTTGATTTTAAAAAGGAAGAAACACAGGAAAAGGACAATTGCCATGGGGCCATTCAAAGGGATAAAACCCATAAACATGCTTAAACATAAGCCTGCGGCCACTTCGGACGGCGAGGTATTGGAGTCAAAAAGCCTTACGATCTTTACGGGAAGTTTGACAAAAGGTATCATAATGCCTCATGATATAGCAGTTTTTCTGTATAGTCAAAGAAATTATCTTATGTCCAGCACGTTCTCCAGATTTGATATGTTAAACACTTTTTTCACCGGCTCCCGGCAGTTTATTATGAGAAAATTATTCTTCCCGAGTTCTTTCGAGGTTTTCACGCAGATTCTGAGGAAATGAGAAGCTATGTAATTAACTTTTTCAAGGTCAAAAACAACCGGCATTTTTGCTCCCCTGATTTTTTCAAAAAGGCTTTCTTCCCATTTAACGCAGTTCGCGCTGTCAAGCCTGTGGGAAAAGGAACAGATTAATTTGTTGTTTTCGGTTTTATAGCTGACCATAATGATACCCCCTGTTCGTTTGGCGATGAAAAATTATATCATTTGTGAAATCTGTTAAAAACTAAAATTTGCCGCGATTGATTGTATTCAAAAACTGTATTTTACAGTTATGGTGCCCGAATGGGCGTAGAAATCTTCTTTTATTTCGAAGTCATAAATAAAAGACAGGCTTATGTCGTTTATCGCCGCGACAGTCAACCCCGCGCCTATATCGAAACTGTGTTGAGCCGGGTCAGCGCCCTGCGTTTTAAAAGAAGGTCCGCCCCCGGTAAACGTCGAAGTTGACTGCTGTTTGTCGCCGATGAAATCGTATAACCACATGCCGTGCGCATCAATAATGCAGGTAACGTCCACGGTTTTTATCGGATAAGCTATTTTCAGCCCGAGTCCGGACTGAAGCATGTCATAATCCTTGCTGTCAACTTTGAGGTTTAACGCGTCAGCGCCTTTTTCGCGGTAATCTTCAAGATGAAGGCGTATATATCTTAGGGATGCCAGCGGCGTAACTTCAAAATTACCGGCGTCTATTATATATCCGCCCCCGATATACGCCGAGTATTGCTGTCCGTTATAATCCGAATCGGCCGTTCTCGAGATATTACCGAAAGTAACCGTTCGGGAACTTTCATATCTGTTATACGCGAATGAGCCCGCCGTATCGAGATAGAAAGGCCCGTTTTCATAACCGCCGTATAAAACGGCCTGGTAACTGTGTATGTCGGTATCCCCGATGTTTTGTTGTTTAGAATCAATTTTACTGAACGCGTATCCGCCTCCGAATCCAATTCGGAGAAGTTCGGCGGAAAGAAAATCCATTCCGAGAGCGGTCCCTCCCGTCCATGCTGTATATCCGTCTATGTGGTCGCGCTTATCCTGGTTCGCGTAGTTTCCGAAACCCTTAACCCATATATTCACACCTGTAGGCGAGTCGCCCGTCGAAACACCGCTTAAACCGCGGCGCATATCCGAAAGGTGACCGGTAAACATTCCCATAGATTGCGCAAGGGTTGAAAAACTTGTAGTTATTACGCCGGCGTCAACCGAAGGAGTCACCTGAGAAAGGGCATTTTGCACTGCTGTTTGAGAACTCAAACTGTCCAGTTGTCCCAGGATATTTATCATATCTTCAGTAGCGTTTGTCGAACCGGCGGTTTCCAGCGCCGACCCCGCGGCGCTCTGGTTACTGTTGCCGGCCAGACCGTTGTATGTATTCGCTCTTTTTGCCGTGAGAGTGAGATCGTCGGTATCTGTGCTTCCCGCGAATGTCAGGACAGCGCTGTTATCCCTGATGGTCCCGGGAACATTGACAAGACCGCTTCCCGCGGCTCCGTCGATTATTGTGTATGCGGCTCCGTCGGTTACATATCCCGTGACACTGATGTCTAAAACACTGTCTGCCGCCACATCGGCGTTGCCTGTTGCAGTTATAGTTCCGGCGTCAACGGAATTCGCGATATTTATTTTTAGATTGGAATTGGCTCCCTGGGTATAGTCGGTGCCGAGATTAAGGGTGTTTGCTCCGATGTCGAGAGTCCCTCCCGAGAGAGTCATATTTCCAGTCAAAGTCCTGTCATTATGTATATTAAGGATTCCGGCGCTGATTATCGTATTTCCCGTGTAGCTGACATTGTTGCCGGCTAGGACTGTGGTTCCCGCGCCTGTATGGTTAAGGTTTAGACTTCCGGTAATATCCGGCGCGAATATATAAGATGAATTGCCGTGGTTGAAATTGACGGTTGCCGTTCCGCCTCCGCCCACAATTGCCGCGGCATTGATAGCGCCGGCGGTTCCGCCTTCTCCGATATTCAAAATACCTGTTGAGCCAGGGATAACAGCCAGGTTAATGTTTCCTCCACTGTCATTTACGGTTACGGTGCCGCCTGAAACAGTTAATGTCCCGGTTCCCGAATTGCCGATGACAAGAGAGTTGCTGTTTGCCCAGAGAGAAAGCGCGCCGCTTACCGTTACGGTTCCGTCGGAGCCGGCGCCGCTTCCTATGTCTCCGTTAAAGCTATTGAGTATGGCGCCGTTGGAAACATCCAGGGTCCCTGTTCCGTTATAACCGATAGCCAGATAATTACCGCTTGTCCATTCTGCATATTCTCCTGACAGGGTTACTGCCCCCACAGATCCGGCGTCATACCCGACGTACCCGTCGGGGCTGGTTACAACTCCACCGTCAAAAATGCCAAGGGTTCCCGTGCCGGCGT
>JAQUNG010000111.1 GCA_028717725.1 bacterium
TGGGGCCCGGGTTGAGACTTAATCTTAAAGAGATTCACATTGATTAGATAGAAAGGATCGGGTAATGAGACCGGAAAAGAAAATAGCCGTAAAGGAAATGAAACAGAAGCTTGATGCTTCCGGTTCGTTTATTCTCGCTGATTATGTCGGTATTTCGGCGGAAGATATGAATAAGCTCAGGACAAAACTGACTGAAAAATCCGCCGATTTTATGATAGTAAAAAACAGACTTTTCTCAAAAACGGCCGAGGAATCGGGAATTGACGGGTTGGGACAGCATTTAAAAGGCCCGACAGCCGTGGCTTTTCTCGGGAAAGATGTTATTGCTGGGACAAAAGCGTTTGTTGATTTTGGCAGGGAATCCGGAAAACTCGCTGTCAAATGTGCCATGTTCAACAACAAGGTGATAGACGCCGGTAAAGTCAGGGAATTGGCGAATCTGCCTCCGAGAGAAGTTCTTTTGGGAATTGTTGCCGGGACTATTCAGGCTCCTATTTCAGCGTTTGTGCGCGTTCTTAACGCCCGTTTGAGCAGCCTGGTTTATGTAATAAATGCGATTTTAAATAAAAAAGAAGGAAATTAATCAAGGAGGCATTCAATGACAAACGAAGAAAAAACCGCTGTTGCGGAAAACAAAGAAGGAAAAACAGAATCAAAAAAGGAAGTGAAGGTGTCGGGGAAAATGGAAGAGATAATTAAAAGCATAGAAAAAATGACGGTTCTTGAGCTTTCCGAGCTGGTTAAAGCCCTTGAAGAAAAATTCGGAGTTTCCGCCGCCGCTCCCGTAGCGGCCGTCGCGGCTCCGGTTGCCGGCGCCGCCGGAGCGGGGTCTGCGGCTGAAGAGAAAACCGAATTCACGGTCGTTCTCGCAAATGCCGGAGACAAGAAAATCAACGTTATTAAGGAAATACGCGCGGTTACAAATCTTGGGCTGAAAGAAGCGAAGGACCTTGTCGACGGCGCGCCGAAAACAGTTAAAGAAAACGTAGCGAAGGAAGAAGCCGAGGAAATCAAGAAAAAACTTGAAGCCGCGGGCGCGAAAGTCGAGCTTAAATAACATTCCCGGTAAGTAAATTAAAAGCAGCCTTACCACTTAAAGGGGAAATTTTATTATGTCAGTAAAAACAGGAAAAGAAAGAGTTTCTTACGCCAAGCTTAAAGAGGTTATGGACCTCCCGAATCTTGTGGAGATTCAGACTTTGTCTTACGCCGATTTTCTTCAGGAAAATATCCTTCCGGAAGAAAGAAAAGACGTCGGGATACAGGCTGTCTTCAATGAGATATTCCCGCTGAAGAATTATGACGAAAGTTGCACTCTTGAATTCGTTAAATACAGGCTGGGCGTTCCGAAATACGATGAACTTGAATGCATGAGAAGGGGCTTGACTTATGAGATGCCGCTGAAAGTGACTTTTAGGCTTCATCAGGCGGGGCATGTCGAGGAGGAAGAAGTTTTCATGGGTAATCTCCCGAAGATGACTCCGAGCGGAACATTCATCATCAACGGGGTGGAAAGAGTGGTGGTAAGCCAGTTGCATAGGTCTCCCGGAATATGCTACGAACAGGAAGCGATTTCGAGAGGACAGACCCTTTATTCTTTCAGGATAATTCCTTACAGGGGTTCGTGGCTCGAAGTCAAGTTCGACCAAAACGATTCGATATACATTTATCTTGACCGGAGCGTAAGAAGAAAGAAAATCCTGGCGACGACTTTTATGAGGGCTCTCGGTTACGGGACGAACGAACAGCTGCTGAGCTATTTTTTCCAGAAGGAAGAAGTGAAGCTTACGCCCAAAATAACCGATAAAGACATCGAAGGAAGAATCCTTGCGGCAAAAGTTATAGATGAAGAAGCCAAGATTACTCTCGCTAAAGCGGGAGAATCGATAAATATAAAGAATTTCAAAATGTTTAAGGAAGGCAAGGTAAGTGCTATACACCTCATTAAAGGGGCCACCGAAAATCACCCCGTCCTTAAAATGATTAAAAAAGATCCGACGTCCACAAAAGACGAAGCTTTGGTGGATATATTCAAAAGACTGCGCCCGGGAGACCCCGTAAATAAAGCGAACGCCGAAGGGATGATACAGAGATTGTTCTCTGACAAGAAAAGATATGACCTCGGCAGAGTCGGCAGATATAAACTCAACAAGAAGCTGAGTTTGCCGGTTACGGAAGAAGAACTTTTGATAACGACTTTGAGCAACAGGGATATCGCCGAAGCTATAAAATATCTTATCGGACTGCGCGACGGACTGGGACAGCCGGATGATATTGACCATCTGGGCAACAGGAGAGTGAGATCCGTCGGCGAATTGCTTGAAAACCAGTTCAGGGCCGGACTTGCCAGGATGGACCGTCTTATAAGGGAAAAGATGACTTTGCATGACGCGGAAGCCGAACCGCTTACTCCACACAATCTTGTCAGCCCCAAATCCCTTTCCAGCGTTATTAAAGATTTCTTCGGCAGAAGCCAGCTCAGCCAGTTTATGGACCAGACAAATCCTTTGGCGGAACTTGCTCACAAGAGAAGATTGAGCGCTCTTGGGCCCGGAGGACTCAGCAGAGAAAGAGCCGGGTTTGAAGTAAGAGACATACACACAAGCCATTACGGCAGGATTTGTCCCATACAGACGCCTGAAGGCCCGAACATAGGGCTGATTTCTTATTTAAGCTGTTATGCGAGAGTAAATGAATACGGCTTTATCGAGACGCCTTATAGAAAAGTCGAAAAAGGAAGAGTGACGGAAAAAATAGATTATCTTACCGCGGACGAGGAAACCGAATATATTATAGCGCAGGCCAACGCGGCTATCGATGCCAAAGGGAAATTCGTCAACAGCGAAGTCCTTTCCAGGTGCAGGGGTGAATTCAAAAAAATAGAAGCGGAAAGAGTCAATTATATGGACGTTTCCCCGAAACAGCTTATAAGCGTTGCGGCGGGACTTATCCCGTTCCTTGAACATGACGACGCCAACAGGGCTTTGATGGGAGCGAATATGCAGAGACAGTCAGTGCCCCTGCTCAGCACGGAACAGCCGCTGGTCGCGACCGGACTTGAGACCAAAGCCGCGAGAGACTCGGGTGTTATGGTTATAGCCGAGGAAGACGGTACGGTTTCATACGCTGATGCGAACGAAATCCATATCGGGAACAAGATTTACAGGCTGAAAAAATATCTGCGTTCGAATGCGGGGACCTGTTTTAACCAGAGGCCGGCCGCGAGAAAAGGCGACAAGATTAAAAAAGGTGATATTATCGCCGACGGGCCTTCGACAAAAGACGGAGCAATCGCGCTCGGGAGAAATGTCCTCTGCGCTTTTATGCCGTGGGGCGGGTATAATTTCGAAGACGCTATTCTGATAAGCGAGAAAATAGTGAAGGAGGATATCTACACTTCCATTCACATCGAGGAGTTTGAAGCAAGCGCGAGAGAAACCAAGATAGGCAAGGAAGAAATTACGAGAGACATCCCGAATGTCGGCGAAGAAGCGCTCAAAAACCTCGGCGAAGACGGGATAATCAGGCTCGGAGCGGAAGTCAAGCCCGGCGACATCCTGGCGGGTAAAATAACTCCCAAGAGCGAAACGGAACTTCTTCCGGAAGAAAAACTTTTAAGGGCGATTTTCGGCGAAAAAGCCGCTGATGTGAGAGACACGTCTTTGCGCGTGCCTTCGGGAACGGAAGGCATTGTGATGGACGTGAAAGTTTTCTCCAGGAAAGAAAGGGCTAGGAACGAAGCTGAGAAAAAAGAAGAGCGCAGGAGAATAAGAGAAATTCAGCAGAAGAAGGAAGAGAGGCTTGAAACGGCCGAAACAGAGAAAAAGGAAACTTTAAAAAACCTTCTTCTGGGCAAATCGATAAAATCGGATATTGTTAATGTAAATACGGGTGAGGTCATAATCCAGTCCGGGCAGAAAATAACAAAGAACCAGGTCAGCAAACTTGAAGGCCTGAAGTACTCGGGAATGGATATAACCGAAGAAGATCCCGATATAAGGATTAAGATAAAAACGATATTCGCCAGATATGACAATATCGTCGAAGAAATAATTACCGAGGAAGAAAAGGATCTGGAACACATCAAGAAAGGCGATGAACTTGAACCGGGAGTGATAAAGCAGGTCAAGATATATGTCGCCAGCAAGAGAAAGCTTCAGGTCGGCGATAAAATGGCCGGACGGCACGGTAACAAGGGTGTTATAGCTAAAATACTTCCCGAGGAAGATATGCCGTTCCTTGAAGACGGGACTCCGGTCGAAATCGTGCTGAACCCTCTCGGTGTTCCTTCGAGGATGAATGTGGGACAGGTGCTTGAAACGCACCTTGGGTGGGCCGCTTCGATTCTCGGGATTAAAGTCCTGACGCCGGTGTTTGACGGGGCGAAAGAGGAAGAAATACGCAGGATTATGAAAGAAGCCAAACTGCCGGAAAGCGGCAAGACCACGCTGTTCGACGGCAGGACGGGCGAAAAATTCGAACAGCAAGTGGTTGTCGGATGTATTTATATGATGAAGCTTGCGCATCTCGTGGCTGACAAGATACACGCCAGAGCCGTAGGCCCTTACTCTCTTGTTACTCAACAGCCGCTCGGAGGAAAAGCGCAATTCGGAGGACAGAGGTTCGGAGAAATGGAAGTATGGGCGCTTGAAGCGTACGGCGCAGCATATACCCTTCAGGAACTTCTGACGGTGAAGAGCGACGATGTAACGGGAAGAACAAAGATATATGAATCAATAGTGAAAGGTAATAACAGATTAGAGGCGGGAACGCCTGAATCGTTCAATGTTTTGATAAAAGAGATGCAGGCATTGTGCCTGGATGTTTCCCTCAAAACCGAAATGGATAAACAGGGAAAAGGAGGCGGCCTTGACAGTTGAAACTGCAAAAAGTTTATTGGGTTTTGAAGTAAAAACGCCCTTCGACAGGGTTCAGATAAAAGTTGCTTCGCCGGAAGCCATCAGGTCA
>JAQUNG010000112.1 GCA_028717725.1 bacterium
TTGGAAATTTTTACCGCCGCAAGAAAGGAATATTTTATAAACACGCCAATTTGCTTTCGGTAAAGGAAACGGTTTCTTTAATGGAAGAGGCCGGTTTCAAAAGGTTTATTTTTTACCAGACCATCTTCCGGCCGCTTGATGAAATAAAAAGATTAGAGCCCGTAAAGAAGGGATATGGAGAAGGCGGTTTTGTGGTAATGCGGGCTGCCCGCCGGTAACCTACCGCCCGGATTGGAGATACTAAAAATATTTATTGACCGTGTCGCGCCAGTTTTTATCCCAGCCTTTGCCGTGCGTGTTTTCCTTGATTTCGATGATGCGGAAATTTTCAGGCTGAGGGGCGATTTTTTTTCTGTAACTTTCGGCAACAGAAGGAGGCACAACCGTGTCTCGGCCTCCCACAAAATGTATCTGTTTGACATTTTTCAGTTTATCCGGAAAATCCGCAGGATTTAAGGACCCTTTGAGGGGCGAAACATTGTGAAGAGTTGTGTGGAAGTCAGTATCCAGATTGCCCGCCACGGTGATAAGCAGTATAATATCGTTTCTTCTCGCGGCAATCAGCGCGGCCAGGGCGCCGCCACCGGAATAACCTATTAGAATTATATCCCCGAGGTGATAATTTTCTTTTTCCTGAGTGATGGCACGGTTTATGTCACTGACCACTTCATCCGAATACCTGCAGGTGGTCCAGTATTTTGACTGGTGTTCAAATGATTCAGACGATTCATAATATTGGTAAGGCCTTGCGATGTATAAGATATTCGGAGACGGGTCGATCGAAGCCAGTTTTAGTCCTAAGGGATTTTCCGGCGTAGGATTGTGCGATGCCATTGTGCGCTTTACATATGCCCTTCCATCCCCTTCAATATAAACGTGCAGGGCTGATTTTGAATCTGTTATCTTCCGGAAAGTTATAAGCCGGAAATTTTTCCCCGCAAAGGATTCTTTCCGCAGAGAAGCCCCTGCGGCTATGGCATCGGCCTGTTTTATACGGCTGTTTACAGATGCGCAGGACGCGCATATTAAAAGCGCGCAGATGAAAGCGGCGATAAAAAGATGTTTGCTGTATTTCACTGGGAAATATGATTCTCCGGTTTAAACGCGATGTTATTTTTAAAAATTGATATAGTATTAATATAGTAGTACCGGCGGAGGCGATTTTCAAGGATATTCAAAAGATAGCCACCACGTGTGAAAAATTGTTACAGATGTATCATTATGGCACGAATTTTCCTGCATGAAAGGCTTTCCCCGACGACAGCAAACAACCCATTTCTGGCATAAAATTTGCTCCCTATTTAATGTGGAAGGGTTGAAAAATAACAGGAAAAAAGAAAGGAGGCTGTTTACCATGGCTATAATCAGAAAAAGAGACTGGGATCCTTTCAGGGAACTGAATGTCCTCCAGCACCAGATAAGCGATTTGTTTGACTGGTCATGGGGAAAAGATGCTCCTTCCATAAGGCTTCCCGAGGGCATTTCGTGGTCTCCTTCCATTGATGTAGAGGAAGATGAGAGGGAGTTCAGTGTGAAAGCAGAAGTCCCCGGCCTCTCTAAAGATGACCTTTCTATTTCGGTTGACGGCGGGGTTTTGCGTATCAGCGGAGAAAAAAAGGTGGAGAAGAAAGAAGAGAAAGGCAAAAAACAGCACATTTCCGAGATTGCCTACGGGAAATTTGAGCGGATCCTCAGCCTTCCCGAGACGGCGGATACCGGCCGCGTAAACGCGAAATTCAAAGACGGCACACTGAAAGTTACGATCACCAAGAAAAAAGAGTCACAGCCGAAGCAGATTGATATAAAAATTGAATAGACAGCGGCATATGGTATGATGAAAAGGCTTCATCCTTTTGGGATGGAGCCTTTTTCAGTTATGCCTGTATTTGATTACTCTGACTTTTTCCATAGTTATCAAACCTTCGGTCACTGTCGCATCGAGAAAAGGGATTATTTTATCCAGGTTTCCTTCCGTGTCGACGATTTCGATTATTACCGGCAGGTCTTCCGAAAGCCTGAGCACTTTTGCCGTGTGCATTCTGCTGTCCGCGCCGTAGCCCATTATACCGCGGAGAACGGTAGCGCCCGCGAGACCGAGTTTTCTTGCTTCCAAAACTATCTGTTCATATAAAGGTTTTCCGTTATGCTTGTCGCTTTCACCTATAAAAATTCTCAAAAGCATTCCTTCTTCGGGCAGTTTCATTTTTTCAGCTCCTTTTTATTTGAATGTATTTAAGATATAGCGTGTAAAAATATATCCCGCGAAAACACACCCAAGACATAAGACCATATTAGACAGTATATTCAGAAAGAAAAATCCGTATTCTCCGTTCCTGTATAAGTTAAAGCTTTCCAGGGAAAATGTCGAGAAGGTTGTATAAGACCCGAGAATACCAACCAGAACCAGTAAACGGGTGTTTTGTGAAACGATATTTTCCTCAAACACCGCCCATAAAACCCCGACGATAAGGGAGCCCGAGAGGTTGACAACCAGTGTTCCCCAGGGCAGAATACTCGGGAAGATGCGGTGCGACCAGCCGGAAACGACATAACGCAATACAGCTCCAAGGGCGCCGCCGATGGCAACATAAAAAAACCTTAACATCCCAATACCTCCTTTACTTTGTAGGAGTTATCAGCCTGTCAAGGCGGTTGACGGCGAACCCCATCGCCGGAAACTGGATTATATCATAACAGCCTATGGATGGAAAAAATATTTAAGCCAGAGATAGACCGCGCTTATCAGGATTGATTGAACCATAAAAGGGAGCCCGTACTTCGAAAAAGTTAAAAAACTTATATGATGTTTGTTCCTGTCGCTGATTTTGGCCATTACAACGTTTGCGGTCGCGCCTATCAGAGTCCCGTTTCCTCCGAGACAGGCTCCCAGCGCCAGGGACCACCATAGGGGCTGGGCTATCTGTGCCTGTATTTCAGCAGCGCTTGTTATCCCGTAGTAGGCCGTCAGGTAAATAATTAGTTGTTTGACCATGGGTATCATGGTTATGACGAAGGGTATATTATCCAGACATGAGGATATCAGCGCGCTGCCGACAAGGATTATCATGCACAAAAGAAACATATTCGAGCCGGCCATGTTTATAACGCCCTGAGCTACCATTTGGATCGCCCCCGTATATTCGAGCCCCGCGGTTATTATAAAAAGTCCGATAAAAAAGAAGATGACCCCCCATTCAACGCGCATAAAAGTTGAGTCTATTTCAGCCCTGCAGACAATCATCATAAGCATACTGCCGCCCAGGGCGATGATACCCGGTTCGACGTCAGTGATTCCGTGAGTAAGAAAACCCAGGAAAATCAGCCCTAATATCCACAGGGCCCGCATCATATTGGGCCTGTCGATTATAGCCAGATGCGGGATAGCTTCGGTAACCCTTGATTTAATGTTTTCGGGGACATGGATTTTTCTGCGGAAGATAAAATATACCGTGCCGAGAAAGGACAGGAAAACAATGATTGTCACCGGAGTTAGGTTAATAAGGAAATCGTTGAAAGTCAAATCGGCCTGTAACCCGATAAGGATGTTGGGAGGGTCTCCGATTAAGGTTGCGGTTCCGCCGATGTTTGAGGCAATGACTTCACATATAAGGAATGGGACGGGGGATATTTCCAGAATGCCGGCTATCAGTATAGTCACGGGAGCCAGCAGTATAATCGTGGTGACATTATCCAGAAACGCGGAAAAAACCGCGGTTATGACAAGGAATAAAACCATTATGACTATAGGTTCTCCTTTGGAATGTTTTGCCACGATTATCGCCATCCATTCGAAGAATCCTGTCCTTGACAGTATGTAAATGCATGTCATCATTCCCACCAGCAGGAAGATTACGTTCAGGTCTATTGCCGCGATAGCTTTTTCAAAAGGGACGAGATGGAAAGCCAGCATTAAAAAAGCGCCGATTAGCGTGGCTACGGTTTTTTCAAGTTTTTCGGACGCGATAAAAATGTACACTACCGCGAAAATAAGCACAGCGAATATCGTATTCACAGTCAGGTATCCTTTTGTTTTAGAAAAACAAGACTTTGTCTATAATGCTGAAACGGTCTATTTCGCCTTCGAGTTTCCCGTGTTTCACTACGAAAAGTTTCTGGTTGTTTTTTACCGCAAGCTGGAAAACTATTTCAAGCAAAGTCGCGTCTTCCGCGACAGTCGCGCAATTTTTGTTGACGAGAGATTCGACTTTAAGGTCTTTCTTTATCTTAAAATATTTTTCAAAGGGGTCTATGTGTTTTACGAATGAGACTGTATGCAGCTGCGTGAAAAAATCGGGGATTCCGTAAGTAAAAATATCGAAACATGAAATATGCCCGCAAAAATTGTTGTTTCCGTCCACGACAGGCAGGATATCCAGATGGTTTAAATGCATTATCCGGGTTGTTTCTTCAACGGTTGTATTTAAAGTTACCGAAGCTTTGACAGGCCTGACAATATCCCGGGCCAGGATACTTTTACCGGTTTCGAGGTTATAGTTTATCAGTGAAGCGGCTATTTCCGCGCTGTTCGAATTGCCGAACAAAGTTTTTATGTTCCCGGTATCTCTCATAAAACGCATTATAGCCGCCATCGCCTGGAGAATTATGTAATGGTCATCCTGGGAAGATATCATTACACATATAAAATGAACGGGTTTTTTGTCAAGACTGGAAAAATCTATCGCTTTCTTTGTTATGCCCAGCGCCATTACAAATTGACCCCATCCTTTTATGCGGGCATGGGGAAAAGCCATGCCTTCTCCCAGCCCGGTAGTCTGGAGTTTTTCACGCTCCAGAAGCTCTTTATACGCTGTATCTTTCGAAGCTGTTCCGGCGCAATCAGCCCTGAACGCAAAAGTTTTTTCCGTAAGCAGTTTTATGGCTTCTTCTTTTGTTCCGGCGTCTATACCGGTTACAATCAATTCCGGGAAAATATATTTTCGCAAGTTAATCATATCTATCC
>JAQUNG010000113.1 GCA_028717725.1 bacterium
TTTTGTGACAAGCTCCTGATCATTGCCGGCCTTTTCGATTAGCGCGTCAAAATCTTTCGAATAGGACGGACTCCACGGGAAATTGCTTAAAAACCAGATTACCAGGCAGCCGGCAAGAATAATGGTTCCGGCCTTTTTCAGATAAATCATGCCTCTCTGGCACATATTAATCACAACCGCTTTCAGAGTGGGAATCCTGTAGGGAGGAAGCTCCATAACAAACGGAGCCGCCTCACCCTTAAAAATATATTTACGAAAAACTTTGGCGGAGATAACTGCCGTAATAATCCCCAGCAAGTATAAGGAAAATAAAACATTTCCGGCGATCTTCTGAGGGAAAAAAGCCCCTATAAATAAAGCGTATACCGGCAACCTTGCGCCACAGCTCATAAAAGGGCTTACAAGAATTGTAACCAGCCTGTCTCTTCTGTCCTCTATAGTCCTCGTCGCCATAATGGCAGGGACATTACAACCAAAACCCAGCAACATAGGTATAAAAGAACGCCCGTGAAGCCCTATTTTATGCATCAACCTGTCCATAATAAAAGCCGCTCTGGCCATATATCCCGAATACTCTAAAATAGCGATGGCGAAAAACATCAGAAATATTATCGGCACAAATACAAGAACACCTCCTACTCCCGCAATCACTCCGTCAACCGCCAGAGACTGAATGGGGCTTCCTTCGGGGAAAAACCTGCCGACTAAACTACCCAGCAACTCTATGCCCGTTTCAATCCAGCCCATAAAAGGTTGGCTTACCTTAAAGGAAAATTGAAACACGAGCCACATCAGACCCAGGAATATTGGAAATCCCAGCACCCTGTTTATCATCACCCTGTCAATTTTATCGGAAAGAGTGTGCCTGTCTTCTTTTGTGATCTTCGTAGCCTCGGAGCAGGCCCCGCTGATAAATCCGTAACGGCGGTCCGCTATAACCGCTTCCGCTTCATCGGAAAATATTACTTTTAAGTGATATACGCTTGTCTTTAACTGCTCAAAAAACTCATCCGCAAAAGGACTCTTCCTTAACTTCTTTATCACTTCTTTGTCATTTTCCAGAGATTTCACCGCAATCCAGCGCGTGGAATATTTCCTGACCAATTCTTCATCTTTTATAACTATATTTTCAAGTTTCGCTATTTCTCCTTCAAGGTCTTTTCCATATCTTATACCGACGTCCCTTATACGGGATTTGTCTTCAATAAGACTGATAGATTCTTCGAGGATTTTGTCCACTCCTATCTTTTTGGTTCCTATAACAAAAATTATCGGTCTTCCCAGAAGTTCCGACAGCAGGTTTTTATCGATTTCAACGCCGTTCCCAAGCGCAATATCATGCATATTGAACACCATAACCATTGGAACACCCAATTCTATAATCTGGGTAGACAGATATAAATTCCGTTCCAAATTCGAAGAATCTATTATATTAACGATCACATCCGGCTTTTCCTCAATGATAAAGTGCCTTGCCACAAGTTCATCGATGGAATTAGCCGTCAGGCTGTATGTCCCCGGCAAATCGATCACATTGATATTGTATTCGCCGTATTTTACCCTGCCTTCGACTTTCTCCACCGTAACCCCGGGATAATTCCCCACATGCTGCTTAGAGCCGGTTAGGGCGTTAAAAATCGTTGTTTTGCCCGAGTTGGGGTTACCCGCCAGAGCTATAGTAATCTTTTTTGCCATTTCAAACCTCCCATGTCATTCCTTTAAATCAACATAAATGTTCGACGCTTCGTTTTTACGTAAACTAAGGTTATACCCTCTAACCTTAATTTCTATCGGATCCCCTAACGGAGCAACCCTCACAACTGTTATTTCAGCCCCCTTGCCTATTCCCATATCAAGAAGGCGGCGGAAAATTGAACCCCCGCCGGATACTTTTGTAATTATTCCTTTTTGCCCTGATTTTAAATCTTTTAAAAGTTTTAAATCATCCATTTTAGACCTCTTTTTCCACCCGGCAATGTTTTTTTAAGTATTATTAGTCTACCCTAACTTATACCGTAAAAAAAATCGGGGCATCCTTTTCCCAATATCATCGCGACTACATAAATAATTAATTTATTTCCTCTACTAAAATTTTACAACTCATGGCTCTGCCGAGAGCCAGCCGCATACCCCCCTTGGAAACAACAATAGGCCCTCCAGTCGTATTAACAACCTTTATAATGTCTCCGGGCAAGATTCCCATACTGTTTAATTTCTGATAAAGGCCTCTCCCGGCCTCGATTTTCACGATCTTGACAATCTTTCCCTGGAGCACTGAATTTAACGGCACCATATTTATAAAGACTCCTTTTATTTCCCCTTTTTAGGCCTGGGACAAGAAGACGGACGTTTGTTATGTTTCGTAAAATAATGGAAATTATTTAACCAATTCGGTTTTTGTGCCGCTGAAGGCGATGTTTCTATGAACCGTATAAAACTCACTATCCTTTCCAGTGTTTCCTTGCTCAAATAATGTTCGATTTTACAAGCATCTTCCCCCGCCGTTTTCTCATCAATACAGAGAATATCGTTAAAAAATTTCTTAAGTATATTATGTTTCTCATAAATAGACTGCGCAAGCCTATTTCCTTCGGATGTAAGCTCAATATACCCGTAACGTTCATGGTCTATTAAGCCTTTATCCTGCAAGTGGTTCAGCGCTTCGATAACGGAAGGAGGTTTGACTCCCGCAAATTTCGCTATATCCTTTACTCTTACAGAATTCTTCCTGGAGTTAATAATAAATATACTTTCAAGATAATCTTCCAAAGCCGGACTTATTGTCAAATGTCACCCCTTTTAATATTAGGTATGCCTAAATATAATAGGCACCCCTATATTTGTCAAGTAAAAATTTTTTCTCAAAAAAATAAACCCCTGTCCGGGAAAATATATATTTTTCTTTATGTGGCGGTTAATTCTGGTATAATTTTTCCCTATTGTACGGAGATTCTGCAAATATGAAATACGAGCCGAAAAAAATAGAGCAAAAATGGCGGGATAATTGGGAAAAAACCGGTTTATATAAAACCGGCGAAAAAAGCGGTAAACCCAAATATTACTGCTTGGATATGTTCCCCTATCCTTCGGGAACGGGACTCCACGTGGGGCACTGGAGGGGTTATGTCCTTTCCGACGTATGGTCCAGATATAAGACATTGCGCGGTTTCGGGCTTCTACACCCTATGGGGTGGGATTCTTTCGGGCTTCCCGCGGAAAACGACGCGATTAAAAAAGGTCTTCATCCCAAAACAAACACCGAAAAGAACATAAGTAATATCCGCAGACAGCTTAAGGAAATCGGGGCGATGTATGACTGGTCGAAGGAAATAAATACAAGCGACCCCGGATATTACAAGTGGACACAATGGATATTCCTCAAGATGTTCAAAATGGGCCTCGCTTACAGAAAAAAAATGCCAATCAACTGGTGCCCGGAATGCAAGACAGGGCTCGCGAACGAAGAAGTTATAGGGAATAAATGCGAAAGATGCGGTTCGGAAATCGAAAAAAAGGATATGATGCAATGGATGCTTAAAATTACTGAATACGCGGAGCGCCTGCTGAAAGATCTGGCAAAGCTTGATTGGCCCGAAAAAGTCAAGACAATGCAGGCAAACTGGATAGGAAAAAGCGAAGGCGCCGAGATATTATTCGCCGTTAAATCACTCACCGGCAAAGATTACCCGCTAAAAGTATTTACAACAAGACCGGATACGCTTTTCGGCGCGACATATGTCGTGCTCGCTCCAGAACATGAACTTACAGCTAAGATAACCGCTGAAAAAAACAGAAAAGCCGTAACAGAATATATTGAAGCGGCAAAAAAAGAATCAGAGATAGAAAGGACCGCCGAAACCAAAGACAAAACCGGCGTGTTCACGGGTTCTTACGCGGCAAATCCGGTAAACGGCAAAGAAATACCTATATGGGTAGGCGACTATGTACTCGCTTCTTACGGAACCGGAGCGATTATGTGCGTGCCTGCGCATGATGAGAGAGATTTTGCTTTCGCGAAAAAATTCGGGCTTCCGGTGCTCGAGGTCATCGCCTCGGAAAAATCCGAAAAGGATTCTTCCGGCAACCTTTTAAAGGCATACACGGGAGAAGGCACAATGATTAACTCCGGAAAATTCGACCGGATGGATTCATCAAAAGGCAGAAGCAAAATCGTGGATTGGCTTGAAGGAAAATCACTGGCAAAAAAGACCGTAAAATACAAACTTAGGGACTGGATATTCTCAAGGCAAAGATACTGGGGAGAGCCAATCCCAATCATTCTCTGCGAAAAGTGCGGAGAGGTGCCTGTTCCCGAAGAAGAGCTTCCCGTCCTGCTTCCCGAAGTCGAAAAATATCAGCCGAGCGGAACAGGAGAATCCCCCCTGGCAAATATATCTGAATTCGTAAATACGCCGTGTCCGAAATGCGGGAACAGGGCGCGGCGCGAAACCAACACAATGCCACAATGGGCGGGTTCATCCTGGTATTTCCTCAGATATCCAAGTCCCGCCCTGGAAACAGCCCCTTTCGACAAAAAACAGCTGTCCGGATGGATGCCCGTCGATTGCTATGTGGGCGGAATAGAACATGCCATATTACATCTCCTATACGCCAGATTTTTCACCAAAGTGCTGTTTGATTGCGGATATATAGACTTTGACGAACCTTTCACAAGACTTTTCAATCAGGGAATGGTATGCAAATTCAGCGAAAAAACATCTAAACTCGAAAAAATGTCCAAATCTAAGGGTAATGTTGTTAGCCCTGACGACCTCGTAAACAAATACG
>JAQUNG010000114.1 GCA_028717725.1 bacterium
GCAAAACTTTACGAAGAGATTCTCTCTTTTAAGGAATATCATAATAATTCCCAGTTCCGCAAAAAAGATATTATATACGCTTCCTATGAATGGTATGAAAAAATATTCGTTCCCGCCGTGCAGATAATTTTCAAAGATCAATTACTCAAAGACTTTTCCGACAGAACATACACTGATCTATATGTATGGTTCATGCTCCATAAATACTACCTGTCCCAGCAGGCCGGTCATGATGTCGGATTTGATTTTTCGAAACAGGATTTTCTCAAAAAATTCAAACCGGAAAAGATTACGGACATAATTCCGACCATATTCAGAGATTTTTTCAAATCGCTGGCTAAAACGGCAAAAAAATGAACGCAGAAAACATCAATATTCTCGCTGTTTCAGATATAGAAAGTCCGACTTTGCAGAACATCCTGCAAAAACCGTCCGAGCTCCGCGGCAAAATCGATTTGCTGATATCATGCGGAGATCTGAGGCATGATTATCTGAATTTTCTTGCGGACGCCCTGAACATAGAACTTCTCTATGTTTTAGGAAACCATGACCTGTACCAGAAAAGATCCGCTTCTCAGCAGCATAAAACCGCTTCTTACGGCATTACACCGTTTTACCCGAAAAAGGGATTTCCGGGAAACAACATCAACGGTAAAATAATACAATGCGATAAATGCGCAATAACAGGATTTGAAGGCTCAAGATGGTATAACGGGCAGGGAATACAGTATTATGAGAAAGAAATGCTTTCGGCGGTCAGGAAAACAGTAAAAAAAATCCACTTGAGAAAAATTATAGGCAAAATATCGCGCAGGAAAAGAATGCCTCTTTTTGTCGCTTCTCATGCTCCCGTCCAGGGCATCCACGATCTTGATGACCAATGCCACAGGGGATTTTCCTGTTTTAAAAAATTCATAGATAAGACACAGCCCGTCCTCTGGATGCACGGGCATATACACCAGCCCAGCCTTATAAAGAATCAAATTTCCGCTTACAAAAACACTGTCATCGTCAATGTATGCGAATACAGGTTTATCAGCGTAAGTATGGCGGGTAAAATCAAAGTTTCGCATCAATTCCAGAAAATATAAGCATTATTCCATAAATACCGTGGTGATATCCCCGACGCGTTTCTTAAAGCAGTTTTTTGAAAATTCCGTTCCGGCGGCGAGATTTATCCAGCCTTTTTGAGTGGGAGTATCAATTTCTATAGTCACAGTCCCCTTTTTATCCGTTTTTTTTGTCCATATCCTCTCCATCCAGTTCAGCGGATAGAAAAGGGAAATATTAACGTCTTTATCCGCAACCGGTTTGTCAAGTTCATCGGCAACTTTTACCGTAAGGGTAATTTTATTTCCGGGTTTAACCGTTTTTTTGTCGGTATGGATGCTGATCTTGAGCGGTATTTCAGGCAACCCGGATTTTTTTATCCATACTACCGCTTTTCTGTGATACTCTTTTTCCCCATATGCGGTCACATTTACGGTAACAACTTCATCTCTCATACCGGAAGTATCGAAACTGCCGGAGAACCAGTATTTGCCCGTTTTTTTCAGTTCCGATACTCTGCCGCAGCATTCTGCTTTAACTCTGCTGATATTTTCCGTGACAAACACCTCTACGGGAATAATTTTTCCGGCAATATCCATATCGCGCGGTGAAATCAGTAAAGCCTGGTTATATTCTTTTAAGGCGTAATATGCGGGCCGCGTTTCGGCGCGGCATCCCTCCGATTCCGGAGTTAAAGCCGCTATACCAAGCCATTCTTCCGGATGTTTATCCTGAATTTCCGGATTTCCGACAACCCACCATTGGTCGAGGAAATGTAGAACGCTGACCCCATGCGCGCCTGAGGATATCAAATCGTCATAAAGCTCTATAACTCCTTCCGCCTGCGCCTGTTCATCATTTCCTCCGTAGGTGTATTTAAGATATTTTGCGCCGCCGTAAATCTTGGGGCCGAGTATAATACCGAATTCGGTATTGATAAAAGGTTTGCCGTTCGATACAAATTTTGCGAGATACTCGTTATAACAGCGGTACCCCATGCTGAAATTATTCGTCACGGGAGAATGATAATATGTATTGACGCACAACACGTCCCAAAGCGAATTATCGAGAAATATTATGGGATTCCAGTAAGTCAGAGCCAGAGGCCTCGAGGGATCAACCGACTTTACCGCATCTCTTATCTTCCTGTATGATTCGAGCAGCTGGTGCCTGTCCTTATCTCTGACAAGAGTAAGTTTCGGCTCATTGGCAATAACAAGATACATCAGAATATTGGGACAATCTTTAACTCTTTCGGTTTCTTCCTTTATTTGATTTATAATATCCGCAAGTTCTTCTTCCCCGCCGAGAAGTTTATCCTGGTCAAACCAGAAACCGAACATAACCATAAGCCCGTATTTCGCGTATAAATCCAATTCCTCCTTTGACCTTGCATCCCATGTTCTTATTGTGTTGAAACCGGCTTCCCTGATGAGTTTTATGTCTTCTTCAAGGAGCTCTCTGTTCCTGCCGTGAGCATAAGGGGCGGGGACTTCACCCTGTCTGTATCCGGCATATCCTATGGCTTTGACAAAATACTTTTCGCCGTCCACATATATCCAGTTTCCCCTGACATCCACACCGGAAGCAAAAGCATTTAAAGCGGGCAGTAAAAGCAGTATGAATATAATTTTTTTCATAATTAAATCCGGGCTATCTTAAGCGTATTGGCCGAAAAATCGTCGGTAGTATCTCCCATTATCACGACAACCACCTGCCCTTTTTTTATCACCTTTTTAGCAATAAGCATTTTTTTTCCCTCTTTTATCGCATCACTATAGTTGACGCAATTTTTTATCCGGAAAGGGAAAACCCCCTTGAACAGGCACATCCTGTTAACTGTTTCCCGGGAGGAAGAAAGGGCAATTACATTTGTCGGCGGTTTTCTTTTCGAGATATTTAATGCCGTCTTACCCGTCCGGGTGTAGACTATAATCCAGTCCGCTTCCGCTTCATCGGCGGCTTTGCACGCCGCATACGCTATGGAAAATGGAAAATCATTTATGCCGCGGTTAATTTCGCTCACTATCCCGGGCTCATAACCGCTGTTTTCCGACTTTCTGACAATCCTATTCATTAAATTTACGGCTTTGACAGGATATTTACCTACCGAAGTCTCGCCTGAAAGCATTACGGCGTCTGTCCCGTCAAAAACCGCGTTCGCGATATCGCTTACTTCCGCCCTGGTGGGAACCGGCCTTTCAATCATGGATTCCATCATTTGCGTCGCCGTTATAACCGGGATACGTTCTTTATTGGCAAGGCTTATTATTCTTTTCTGGACAATGGGAACATCCTCAACCGGAATCTCTACCCCCAAATCGCCTCTCGCAACCATAACACCATCGGAAAAACTTGCGATTTTTTCTATATCGGACAGAGCCTCGGGTTTTTCAATTTTAGCAATGACCGGAATATCAATTTTACGGCTCGCCATAAATTTCCTGATCTTTTTAACATCATCCGCCGACCGGACAAACGAATATCCCACATAATCTATCCCGAGTCTCGCGGCCGTCAGCAAATCCTTTTTATCTTTGGGCGTGAGGGACGGAGAGCTTATTTTCACACCCGGCAGGTTTATACCTTTATGGTTTTTTATCTCGCCTCCGCTTAAAACCCTGCATTTTACCTCTTCGCCTTTCTTGTATATAGCTTTCAATTCAATCAAACCGTCGTTTATCAGTATCCTGTCATTCACGGCAATATCTTTTGCGAATAAAGGATATATGGTGGGTATAAGTCCTTCGCCGCCGACAGTATTTCTCGCGGTAATAGTAACCGTATCGCCTTTTTTCACGACTATCGAGCCGGACTCAAAAACACCCACCCTTATTTTCGGCCCCTGAAGATCGGCAAGTATTCCCACGGGTTCACCGAGGGCAGAAGAAGCTTTCCTCACGTTTGAAACAAGCATTTCCGCAAAATTCTCATCCGAATGGGAAAAATTTATCCTGAAAAGATCCGCTCCCGATCTTATCATCTTTTTTATCGTCGTCACGGAAGCGCAGGAAGGACCTAAAGTCGCTATTATTTTTGTTTTAACGGGTTTCATAAATAAACTCCCCTGCACATCCAAAAGGAAATTGTCTTTGCTAAAACAAGATTATACATTTGCCGATGAAAAATCAAAAGGAAAGATTGCGCGGAAAAATATCAGGTCATAGACTCAAGAGTCCAGACAAACGCTTTAATGCCTTCTTTGCCGTGTTTTTTCCTGAGGATTTCAACACAGCCGATTATGCTTTCCGCCGTCCGCGAGGGACACGCGACATAAATTACGTTGTTTTTCCCGGGCCAGATATCATTTCCGTGTTTGGGATCCGACAATTCTCCTCTACCCAACACTCCCCCGACTTTTGTATAACATGTCATAGAGCATTTCCGCAGAACCTCCGTTATCTCCATATCCATGGCTTCGTAATAAACTATCATAACCATTTTCAAATTATTCTCAGGCATTTTCAACCTCGATATTGTTTTTCTTCTTTCTCATTTCAAATAAACCGTAAATTGTGGGGACAAAAAGCAATGTCACAAAGGAAGAAACACTCAATCCTCCTATCATTGTTATGCCCAAAGGCTGCCACATTTCCGCTCCCTCGCCTCTGAAAAAAGCCATAGGCACCATAGCTATTATCGTGGTAAACGTAGTCATCAGCACCGGCCGCAGTCTGTCTTTGCACCCGTATATAATCGCGTCCCTCACTGAATTGCCCCTG
>JAQUNG010000115.1 GCA_028717725.1 bacterium
GTAAGTTGACCAGTAAGAGAACGCAAGCCTGTCGGCTCCCGTTTTACTCGCGGAATACGGATTGGTGGGCTTCAGCGTGGAATCTTCATTGAATGAACCTTTTTCTATACTGCCGTAAACTTCATCGGTGGATATCTGAACGAACTTTTTTATGGAATACTTCCTGGCTTTTTCAAGCAGGACATATGTTCCGACGATATCGGTAGTTATAAAATCCCGGGGATCGCCTATGGAACGGTCAACATGCGTTTCCGCCGCGAAATTAATAAGAATATCGCAGCCCCGAATATGTTTATCGACCGTTTCGGCATCTGCTATATCCCCCTTGACAAACACATATCTGCCGTTGTTCTCCAGGTCCGAAAGGTTATCCGGATTGCCGGCGTAAGTAAGTTTGTCATAGTTGATTATCTCAGCTTCCGGTTCCCTCATAGCGAGATATCTTATAAAGTTAGACCCTATAAAACCCGCGCCGCCAGTTATAAAATATTTCATTTTTTCCCTCTGAGTTCACTAATCAGTGTATTTGCTTTGTATAAGGACTCGATTGTTCCCGCATCCGTCCACCAGCCCGGCAAAACCTCATATTCCATAAGACCTTTTTGTATATAATGGTTGTTGACATCGGTGATTTCCAACTCGTTTCTCCCCGAAGGTTTCAGTCCTTTTATAATATCGAAAACGCCGTTATCATACATATACAACCCCACAACGGCGTATTTGGATTTAGGTTTTTCGGGTTTTTCTTCTATCCTGATTATTTTCCGGCCTTTTATTTCAGGCACGCCGAAACGCTGGGGTTCGGAGACTTCTTTTAAAAATATTTTTGCTCCCGTTCTGACTTTTGAGAAGTCATCGGCGGCTTTTTTTACGGTCTCTTCGAATATGTTATCTCCGAGTATTACCGTAATATTTCTGCCTTCGGCAAATTCCTCCGCAAGCGACAGGGCCTGCGCTATTCCGCCCTCCCCTTCCTGATAAGCGTAATGGAGCCTTTTTAATCCGAATTCCTTGCCGTTGCCCAGCAGGCGCAGAAAATCCCCCGCATTGTTCCCACCCGTAACTACCATAATATCCTTTATGCCGGCTTTAACCAGCGTATTTATCGGGTAATAAATCATAGGCATATCATAAACAGGCAGTAAATGCTTGTTCGTGATTTTTGTAAGGGGATAAAGCCTTGTTCCCATCCCTCCGGCCAATATTACACCTTTCATTCTACTCTCCTTCCGGCATTACGCTTTCTTTTATTTCTTTCAGTGTCTCGGTAGGTTTGTGGTTCATATAAAGAGGCAGTCCTATGAGATTAATCGCCATCATGCTTATTCTCGAGATTAAAGACAATCCGACGGAGTAAACATTGGCTATTCCCACAAGGTTGAAAAGAGCCTTGTATGCGGCTTCTCCGACACCCCACCCCATTATAGATATGGGTATCGCGCATATATAGGTAATCGCGGGAATCAGTATTAAAAAATCGCCGAAATGCGCGCCTTTATAACCCATCGCGCGGATAAAGATATATTGGACGTATATCATCATCATCTGGAGTACGACGGACATAACAGTGGACCATACCAGAACCCTTGTCTTATCCTTATAAAAATAAAATGCCTTGTACATTTCGATAAACTTCCCCGACATCCGCCCTTTTTTCAAAAGTGATATTTTTTGCATCAATTTGGGATGGAGCGCCAGCCAGAAAACAATAACCGAAAAAATAAAAATCGCTATTAAAAGCATTGAGACTACCTTTAGTTGTCTGTCGAAAATGAAAAAAGGAGCCGCGGCAACCGATATAAGCAGAAGGGAGCCCATACCTATAATCCTGTCGACTAAAACAGTGGTTACGACAGCTGCCCTTTTACTGGTGTCTTTCGCCGCGTAATAAGCTTTGACAATGTCCCCTCCCACCGTGCTCGGCATAACATTGTTGAATAAGACACCTATGAATCCCAGGCTTATGACCCTTCCGAACGGGATGTCGATATCATGCACTTTCAATAAAAAATACCATCTTACGAAAGAAATAATATAAGACAGCAGTATCAGCGTTATACCCGCGGTAAAAAGCGGTTTGTCTATGCCGAGGATTTGCTTTTTCAGGAGAACTATATTGTACAGCAATCTACCCGAAAGAGACTTGCCCGCATAATCCGCAGTTTCCCCTATCTGGATTGAAGTCAGCACGTAAAGCAGAATGCTTATGCCGATGACAAGCCTTAAAATCATATAAATTTTATTTTTCATAATTTCGCTGAATACATATTCTTATAACAAAAAAGCTTTTATAATTTTAATTTTTCGGTTCGGTTTAAGTCAACAGTTAAATGGAAGGTAAAAAAAACGTTAATCCATATCATACCGGCCCGAATCTTCATGCCTTATTTCGTCAACGGTGTTTTTTCTGTCCTTGCCGCCGTACAGTCTGTCCGGTATATTCAGGACCAGGCCGTCGGTATCTCCCGTATTCCTGTAACCGTGTATCACGCCCGGCGGAACCATTATAACCGTTGTTTTTCCCCGGGGTGCCACAATCCTTTCTTCCTCGGAGCCGCTTTTATCCCATAATTTTACCAGAAACTCCGATGTGCCCAGAAACACGAAATAATCCGTCTGTTCTTTGTGTTCGTGGGGCCCTCTGGATTTGCCCGGAGATGTCATCGATATATAACCCATCTCAGGGTGAAAATCCTCTATATCCGATCTCCATATCTCATTGAGCCATCCCCTTGCGTCGGAATGCCTGTCGTATTCGAATATTTTTACGCCTTTTATCATTTCAACCTCCGCGCTTTTTCAAGTCAAGCCATTTTTGCTGTATGTATCCGGACCCTTCCCTGAGTTCGGAGTCTTTGCACGGTTTATGGACTTCAATCACCTTTATCGCATCATCAGGAATCCCGGAAAGGACCGCGTCAAAATCAACTTTTCCGAGTCCGGGCGGCATATGGTCGCATATGTCTTTAGCGTCATGCAGATGCACGCCTACTATTTTAGAACGGTATTCCATAAAATACCTGTCTGAATCTTCGAACTTCATATTTTTTTTGATTTCGGCATGTCCCGTGTCATGCCAATATCCGACAATAGGGTCATCGAATTTTTCCAGTATTTTGCCGAGTTCCCTCATATCGGGCACTTCATGGGGGTACATCCTTGTTTCAATTCCAAGGCGGATATTGTTCTTTTTTGCATAAGGAACAATCTTATCCAAGGAACGCATTGTATACCCGAAATATTTATCCGACATTTTCCTTCGGCGCGATAGGATGTATCTGGCAAACAGGTTGTAGATGTTTTCCGGAGATTTCTTGTAAAGACCCGATATGATTTTATCGCTTTTCCTCATAGGGACATAACCAAGATGCAGGACTACCGCGGCGGCACCGAATTTTACGGCGGTATCGATGGTATTTATCGTATTAGATATCGCTTTCTCCCTTTCCCTGTCATCCCCGGAACTCAAGTTATATATGTCCGGGGAAACAGGATATTTATGTGTTATGGGATAAGGACAAAAATTGTGAAGGCTTTGCACTTCAATATCCCGCTCCTTATACAACGCAGAAAACCTGTGCAGGAAAGCGCTGGAATGCATAAACCCAAGTTCCACTTTCTTAAATCCCAGTTCCTTTATCGTGTTTATCATCTGTTCGGCTTTTCCGCAGGATAATCCGAACAGGGATGTGGAGAGCGCAAAATCGCTTATCTCAAAATTTTCGGAATGATCCATAATCCCCGCAAATAAAAAAAGGCCCGGGAAACGGGCCTTTTTATACTTTGAAGTTTATCGCCTTTTTTTCTTCTGGGCGTCTTTCTGTTTCCTTCTTTTTTTCTGTCCGGGCTTTTCGTAATGCCTGTGCTGTTTGACCTGTTTCATAATGCCTTCTTTATCTATCTTTTTTTTGAGGCGTTTTAGAGCCCTGTCTACTGATTCACCCTTTCTAACTCTTACGGTCGGCAACTTTACTCACCACCCTTCATAATATAATTAATGAATATATAACAATTTAAAGCAAATGAAGTTTAATTAATAAAGTACCCGATGTCAAGAATTTTAAGGACATAGACGGGATATCGCCGCATCAGTCGGGAATGTTGAACATCGAATAGTCTCCGGGCGGGTTTATCCTCCCTACCCTGTGCCCAATTCTCAATCCCGCCGCGTCAATAGTTCCGGCGTAAGGCCTCACTGATTTGACATGCCCGTCGCAAAATAAAACGTTGGAGCAGCCGTTATGCCTGAAGTGGAAAAGCTTTTCAAACGCATATGGGCTGACATAGTAAAATTCTTCGATCATGGGATTTGAAGGAGAGGCTGGAGCCTGAAAAGTGTTGACTTGCGCGCAATCAGCAAATAAAACAGTGTTGGCAATATCTTTGACCTCGGAGTATTTTCTGTTCTGAAGGCCGTGTATATTATACCCGTATCCGTAAGTCGCGCCGTCGAATTTTGCTTTCCACTTCGAGTCGCCGTAATCGAATGACGGACATCTTTCCACACCCCCTATACTTCTGAGGTAAGGATATAAAAAAGCCCGTGTCACATCGATTTCCCTCTCCCC
>JAQUNG010000116.1 GCA_028717725.1 bacterium
TTCATAAGTCGGTTTATATCCGCGCATTTCGACAGAATCGGGATATTTGTTATCAGTAGAAGTATTCTGGATGTCTTTAGGTATGTCAACCAGAACAGGCCCCGGCCTTCCGGTGTTAGCTATATAAAAAGCTTCCTTAAGTACTCTCGGGAGTTCATCAATATCTTTGACAAGATAATTATGCTTTGTAATAGGCCTCGTTATACCGGTTATATCGGCTTCCTGAAAAGCGTCATTCCCTATCATCCTCGTAGGAACCTGACCCGTTATCGCAACCATAGGGACGGAATCCATATATGCCGTAGCTATTCCGGTAACCAGATTTGTAGCTCCCGGACCTGATGTAGCAATGCAAACTCCCGTTTTTCCGGTAGCTCTGGCATATCCGTCCGCCGCATGCGCGGCGCCCTGTTCATGCCTGGTTAATATAAAACGCAGCCCCGATTTATAAATAAGGTCGAAGATATCGAGAACCGACCCTCCCGGGTAGCCGAAAACAACATCGACTTTTTCTTTCCTGAAACTTTCAAGTAAAATCTCAGCACCTTTCATATCTATCTCCTTTAAAATAATTTCACCTTTTAAAAACAGCTCCTGTTCCGGCAGATGTAACCATATCGGCGTAACGCCCGAGATAACCTTTGTTTATACCGCAGTCTTTAAGTTCCATAGTTTTTTTTCTCTTTTCTATCTCGGATTTTCCAACTTCAAGTTCTATTTTCCGCCTGCGGATATCAAGGTTTATCTTGTCTCCGTCTTTTATATAAGCTATCAACCCTCCCGCGGCCGCTTCTGGCGAAACATGTCCGACGCAGGGACCTCTTGTCCCTCCGGAAAAACGTCCGTCTGTCATAAGCGCGACCGAATTGCCCAGTCCTTTTCCTATAAGCGCGGCGGTGGGCGCAAGCATCTCTCTCATACCCGGACCTCCTCTGGGTCCCTCATATCTGATAACTATAAACATACCTTTCCTAATTTTTCCTCCGATTATAGCCTTCATAGCTTCTTCTTCTCTATCAAAACACTTTGCAGTGCCCCTGAATTTCATCATACTGGGATCAACCGCAGATTGTTTGACCACAGCACCGCCTTCTGCCAGGTTGCCCCGCAGAACAGCTATACCCCCTTGTTTATCATGAGCTTTATTTATCGGTCTTATGACATCATCATTCCTTATTTCTGCTTTTTCGGCTATTTGAGCCGTATTCAATCCTGAAACAGTCGGTCTGACAAAAATTTTCCCGCCAAACCTTTTAAATACAGCCGGAATACCACCCGCATAATGCAAATCTTCCATGAAATATCCGTCAGGAGATGGGTTCATTTTCGCTATATGCGGCGTCTTTATGCTGATTTCGTCAAAAACTTCCAGCGGCAGCTTTATCCCGGCCTCATGCGCAATGGCTGTGATATGCAATACCGTATTGGTGGAACCCCCCAGCGCCATATCTACTTTGATAGCATTTTCAATGGATTTGCGGTCAATAATTTTTTTCGGAGTAATATTTTTTTTCGCCAGTTCAACCGCTCTTATCCCGCTTTCATGCGCTATCCTCTTTTTCTCAGCCGAAACAGCGAGCGCAGTAGCGCAATAAGGCATAGACAAACCCATTGCTTCGGTAACACACGCCATTGTATTCGCCGTAAACATTCCCTGGCACGATCCGGAACCGGGACAGGCGACTTTTTCCAATTCGCACAACGTGTGTTTCGATATCTTTCCGGCTTTAAATCTGCCAACGGCCTCAAACGTATCGCTTACAAGTGAAGTCCTATTGTCAAAATGCCTGCCCGCCAACATCGGGCCCGCGGTAACAACCAATCCCGGAATGTTGAGGCGGAACAACGCCATTATCATACCCGGGGTAATCTTGTCGCAGTTTGTCAATAAAATTATCCCGTCAAGGGCGTGAGCCGTAACTACAGTTTCCACCATATCGGCAATCAACTCCCTGGATGGAAGAGAATACTTCATGCCGTCATGACCCATGGCAATACCGTCGCAAATACCCGGTATGCCGAACACGAAAGGCCTGCCTCCTCCGGCATAAACACCGTTTTCTATCGCTCTCTCAAGCTGTTTCATATCAACATGTCCGGGTATCAAATCAGTCACGGATGATGCTATGCCGATAAACGGTTTTTTAAAATCGCCGTCTGTCAACCCCGTGCCGTAAAGCAGAGCTCTGTGAGGGGTTCTTTCGATACCTTTTTTGACAGCATCACTTTTCATAACAGGAACTCCTTCTTATGCTTATAAGTTTTACATTATCAGGATACTCAAAATCTCTATGATACTTAAATTGAAACAGCATGTAAATAAAAAACCCGCCGCCTCTAACCGAGGCAGCGGGCTCTGATTCCCACCTGATCTCTTTATTAAACGTGCACAGAGATCACCGCTACCTCATCCCTATTAAGGACAAGCACCAATAACACCACGAGAATATATTTGATAGCGGTAATCATGTATTTTCCTGTTAATAAACTTTATATAAAATAACCTCGAGGGAAAAAAATGTCAAGACATAATTTTCAACCGGCCGATCTGATATAAATGTAAGCTATAAAAACCGCATATAATAAAAGCAGTATCACTCCTTCCGTCCTCCCGATTTTCCTGCGCTTATAGGCAATCAGTGCGGCAAAAACAGAGCCGGCCAGAAGATACCAGTTGTCAAATCTGACTACAGCTTCCGAAACGGAGATAGGAAAAAACAATGAGACAATCCCTATAACAAAACATATGTTGAACAGATTGCTTCCCAGTACATTGCCTATGGATATATCTCCGTGTTTCCTGAAACTCGCAACAGAGCTTGCAAAAAGTTCAGGAAGAGACGTCCCGATAGCCACGACAGTCAGCCCTATAAATAATTCGTTTACATTGAAAGCTTCGGCTATATCCACCGCAGCTTTGACCGTAAGGTCTCCTCCCGCAACCAGAACGGCAAGACCTGACACCGCCACAACCGAATCCCACGCTATTTTACTTTTTTTGACTTCCGGCACAGTGTTGCCGGCTATTCCTTCTTCCCTTCCGTTTCTCATAATCAACAACAGATACAGCAGCAGAAAAAGCACCATTATCAAACCCGTTATCCATGTTATTTCGCCTAAAAAACAAATAGCCGTAAAAAACCCGACGGCAATCAAAAATACGGGGAAATCTATTTTTAAAAGCCGCGCTTCAATTTTAATCGGCCTTATGACAGCCGCAACGCCAAGGACAAGAAATATATTCGATATGTTGCTGCCCACTACATTTCCTATGCATATGTCGTAAGATTTATTAAGTCCCGCCAAAAAACTAACAACGAATTCAGGCGAGGATGTTCCGAAAGCGCAAAGAGTAAGCCCTATCACCAATTTCTTTATTTTCAGGTTGAGGGCAATATTTACCCCTCCCCTTACAAGAAATTCCGAGCCGAGATAAAGCATGAGAAATCCGGCAAACAATTTCAATAGATTATAGGCCATTTATATTTTCCTTTTACACGGGGAAAGGTTTATCTTCCCCGGAACTAAGTTCCCCCATATCGGATATTCTGTATATTGCAGTAGGCTTATCCTGCCATGTCAATACTACGTTTATCCTACCCGATGTTCTGCGCGAAAGGGCTCTTTTTACCAGTTTTGCGGCTTTCTCGGGGATATTATGGTCACGGCTCAAGTGCGCCAGAAAGACAATCTGCAGTTTTTCATCGGCTACTTCAGCCAAAAGTTCCGCAAGGTCGCTGTTAGACAAATGTCCTTTTCTGCCGACAATCCTTTGTTTAACTTCCCACGGACGGCTTCCGTTGAAAACAAGTTCCTTCTCATGATTTGCCTCTACTATAACCGCATTACTGCCTTTTAACTTCTCCTTGATAAGTGCCGAAGGGTAACCTACGTCAGTCGCTATACAAACCTTGCCGTGTTTATGTCTTACATCATAACCAACCGGATCCGCCGCGTCATGCGGAATTGGAAAAGAGATGATTCTGAAACCTCCGATTTTCGTTTCTTCCCCATTTTTATAGATGTTTAGCTCCGTGATATTTCCCAAGTCTCTGCTGATTTCACCGGCCGTAAGCTCATTCGATAAAACCGGGCAGCCGAAAAAATTCGAAATAGAACCCGCTCCTTTTACATGGTCTGAATGCTCATGCGTTATAAATATGGCATTAACCGGTTTCCCAAACAGGTTTTTTTCGCGGAATCTCTTCAGAAATTCCCTTTTGCTCAAACCCGCATCTATCAAAAAACCTTTATCTCCGTCATTTATATAGATACAGTTGCCTCTCGACCCGCTGGCCAGAACACAGATTTCTATCATATCTATCCGCCTGAGAAAAATAATTTTCGTTTTGTGTTTACGTCCGTTTTTTATTTGTTGGATTGACACTCCGCGCCCGTAAATGATAACTTAATACTAAACATAATCAGAGGCAATATGCAATATGAATTAGGACAAATCCAATCCCAACAGCAAAAATTAATGATGAGCCCGCAGATGAGGCAGGCCTTGGAAATCCTGCAACTGCCTCTCCTTGAGCTGAGGACG
>JAQUNG010000117.1 GCA_028717725.1 bacterium
ATATTCTCCTTACAGGGTTACTGCCCCCACAGATCCGGCGTCATACCCGCCGTACCCGTCGGGGCTGGTTACAACTCCACCGTCAAAAATGCCAAGGGTTCCCGTGCCGGCGTTGCCGACAATCAGATAATCGCTGTTTGTCCAGGAAGAACCTGATCCTGTTACGGTCACTGTGCCGTCGGATCCCGCGTATGTGCCTATATTTCCGTAGGTATCGGTTACCGAACCGCCGCCGGAAATGTCCAGTGTCCCGGTGCCGTAATGCCCGATATATCCGTATATAGTGCTTGTTGTTCCTCCGTCAGAGACGTTCAATGTTCCGGTTCCCGAATTGCCGACGACAATAGAGTTGCTGTTTGTCCAGAGAGAAAGAGCGCCGCTTACCGTTACGGTTCCGTCGGAGCCGGCGCCGCTTCCTATGTCTCCGTTAAGGCTGTTGACGACGGCTCCGTCGTAAATATCCAAATCCCCTGACCCGTTATAGCCGATAGCCAAATAATTACCGCTTGTCCATTCGGCGCCTCCACCAGACAGAGCCACTATACCCACAGATCCGGCGTCATACCCGACGTACCCGTCGGGGCTGGTTACAACTCCACCGTCAAAAATGCCAAGAACCCCTGAGCCGGCGTTGCCGACAACCAGAAAATCGCTGTTTGTCCAGAGAGAACCTGGATCGGTTACGATTACGGTCCCTTCAGCAGGCGCGCCAAAACCGATATATGCGTAAACATTATTTACAGTTCCGCCGTCGGAAATAAGCATAATACCGGCGCCATAGTATCCGACAGTCAAAGACTCGCTGTGTGTCCATAGGGAATTTTCTCCGGTGATAGCTGCCCCGCTGTAAGAGCCTATATCATAACCGATATATCCGCGCATGTCGCTTACCGTTCCGCCATCGGAAACAAACAGAATACCGGTACCTTGATCCCCGATAAACAGATAATTATTGTTTGTCCATGTAGAACCTGTCCCGGATACGGTTACAAAGCCTGTGGAATCCACAGAACTGCCAATGATTCCATAAGTGTTTATTAACGCTCCGCCGCCGGAAATATCCAAATTGCCTGTATCGGTATACCCGACTGTCAGGGATTCGGTGTTTGTCCAGAGAGACCCCGCGCCCAGCGTGAAAACCCCCTCGCCCAGAGGGTTGTCAAATCTTAATATTTTACTGCTGCCGCCGCCATAATTTTCAAAAACTATATCGTAATCGGAAAGATTAAAAATTGTTTCAACGGTTAAAATAGGCAGGTCGGATGAGAGAGAAATCGTGCCGCCCGTTTGGAATTCGATTATCGATGCCGTCCCGCTGCCATTGGCGTCTGTTATGGCCTGCCTGAGCGAGCCGGCGCCGCTATCGTCTGTGTTTGTGACAAAATACGTCGCTGTATTGCCCGCCGCGGGGAACACAAGAAAGCAGGAAATGAATCCTGCTGATAACATAAGATGTTTTAAGCGGGCAAAAGATTTCTTTTTAATCCGCATAACATGGCCCAATCTAAAAAAACTCTTTTTTTTGAGCGTAAAAGGTCTGTGATTATTGTATATCATCAGCGCGCCGGAATAGAAACATAAAATTAGGAAATCTATGAGGATGCTTTGATGAGAGCTTCTATACCCGCGCGTATTTCTTCAAACCGGCCACCCTTTATCAGGTCTTTTTTAAAAATGCTTGCGCCGAACGCGACAGCGGACGCGCCGCAGGCGAAAAATTCTTTTATGCTGTTTTTGTCCACGCCGCCGCAGGCTAAAAGGTCGATATCGTTAAAAGGGGCTTTTATTTCCCTGAAGTAAGCGGGCCCGAAAAATTTTGCGGGAAACACTTTTACCATGGAAGCGCCGGCCGACCAGGCGTCATATATTTCCTGCGGCGTCAGAGCGCCGGGAAAGACAGGAATATCGTTTTTTACGCAGTGCTCCAGCACATCATTTATCAGGACAGGAAGAACTATAAATGTAGCTCCGGCATCCAGCGCCGAACGCAGGTCGTCGAGGGTAAGAACTGTTCCCGCGCCTACAGTCAGGCTGTTCCCGGCCAGTTTTTTTATGCTGCGGATTATCCCCGGGGCGTCTTTTGTGTTCATCGCGACTTCAATTGTTTTTAGCCCGGATAAAATGATTTGCTCCGTCAGCGGCTCTACCGAATCTTTTTCAATTCCCCGCAATATCCCCATAATGGGGAGTTGCCTGAACTCTTTTAAGTTCATAATAAGGTTACAGCCCCGTGTTGGTCAGGCTTTCATAGAATTCGCGGTAATTTTCTTTTTTGTCGCTGTTGCGCAGCGCCATGGCTGCCCTTGGATGTTCGCCCATCATTCCGGCTATGGCGTAGGGAATGATGTATCCCCATTCGATTTCGTTCCTGAGAGGGATGAATTCTTTTGATATCAAATCAAGGATCGGCCGTATGTCGAATTTAGGGTTTTTCAGGAAACCGACCAGCAGTTCAAGAGGGCAGTTACCGGCCGCTCTGCCTATCCCGTATACCGTAGCATCAAGATAATTCGCGTTATGTATAATCGCCTCAATGGTGTTGCCGAAAGCAAGTTGCTGGTTATTGTGGCCGTGAAACCCGACTTCCCTTGTTTTAAGAATAGACCTGAATTCTTTTACCAGTTCTTCCGTTGTTTCCTGGTACAAGGTTCCGAAACTATCCACGATATAAACGGCAATCACTTTGCTCTCTTTTTCTATCTGGTGCAGAGCCTCTGTCAGTTCGGAGCCCCTGTCACGTGATATGGCCATGATATTCAGTGTTGCTTCGTATCCTTTGTCAGCAAAATGGTTGGCCATATGTATAGCTTTATCGATATCTTTTACATAAGTGGCAGTCCTTATCATATCAACCGGGCTTTCCGCCTTGGGTTTTACATCATCCAAATTAACGCGCCCGACGTCCACCATAACTGCGACCTTGGTGTTAGATTCTACGCCCTCTTTGATTTTCTTGATTTCATCGTCTTCACAGAATTTCCAGGCCCCGTATTCTTTCGGGGAGAACAGGCTTTTTGAGTTTTTATACCCCAATTCTATATAGTCGACACCCGAAGCCGATATCCCTTTATAGACTTCTTTTACGAAACGGTGGTCGAATAGATGGTTGTTTATCAGTCCGCCGTCTCTTATTGTGCAGTCAAGCACATTGATTTGTGGTCTGTACATATTATTTTCCTTTGTTTAAGTTAAATAGTTGAGTTTTAATAAAAGATAATAAAACTAACACGATAAAGGTAAAATTGCAAGAGGGAATGAAGAAAGCATTATTTAAGTTGTCAATTTTATATTCCGGCTTTATTATAGTCAATATGAACGGAGGGTGAAAAGGATGGGGAAGAAAGCGTTTTATAATATTGCGTTTATTTCATTTGCTGGTTGTCTTGGTTATATAAATATGACGGTTGCCCCGCTGCCTAAACCGGAAGCCGATGCCATCCTGGTAGGAAGAGTGAATACATGTATGTTCGTTACGACATATAAACATAACGCCGGGGATATTATTACACAGGAAATCGCCCATATTAATGTCGATTTCAAGATTATTGATGTTGAGACGGGAGATCTTGCGGTAATTGCCAACAATAGTTTGAATGCCCATCACTTATTGAAAAAACCCGTGAAGATGGAATCCAGAAAAATCCTTAGCACGCCTAATTATTACACTAAATATTTTGCCAGCGCCGACCATATGATTGATATTTATGTCGAAGAGACCCTCTGTCCCGTGGTCGAAGCGAAAAAAGCGTTGAGCGGGAAATAAGATTTGCTTTACTTCGAATTGAACCCATGATGAGATTAAGCTTTATAAGAACCCGATATTATTTTCTGGTAATACCTCTCGGGCACCATCTCGCGTCGCTTCCGATATAAACACAATTCCCGCCGTCACCGGAGTGGTTTTCCGGATGCCCCATTCCCGACCTTTCCCAGACAAGCGCGGAATCAGCGGGATTGGATTCTTTTTTCCCCCTTTTATATACATAACTCATTGCATTGGTAATTCGCTGGGATCCGTGTGTTCTTGTTAAACCGGTTGTGGAATTGGTAACCGTGTCGGGTGTGCTGGGACACACAAAAATATTTAAGCTTGTGGTGTAACCGTCATACAATGGCGCCAGGCTATCTGTATGTGTTGCGGCAGGAGTAATGGGGGCAAAAACAAACCAGTCATTCCAATCCTGGGCATAAATATGAAGGGCAGTTCCAATCTGCTTGACATTAGACAGGCAGTTTATTCTCCTCGCCTGCTCTCTTGCTCTTCCCAATGCGGGCAACAACATACCGGCAAGAATAGCTATAATTGCGATAACAACAAGGAGCTCAATTAATGTGAAACCTTTTGCCTTTTTCATGGCATCGAAACCTACCTATTTCATTATTAAACCATATTACTAACGATATTTCAATAGCTTTCAACAAAATTGAATGGTCA
>JAQUNG010000118.1 GCA_028717725.1 bacterium
AGACATAGACACAAAGTAACGCAGGTTTCTAAAATGGCCGGTCTGACCCCCGGCGCTCTCATACATATAGGCGAACAAAAAACCGAACACATAAAAATAACAGTCATTGACTATAATGAAGAGCATAATCAGGAATTCGAACTTAAAGACATCGATGAATGTTTTAAACTCAAAAGTAAAAACACGGTAACATGGATAAATATAGACGGCCTTCATGACATACATATCATAGAGCGGCTCGGAAACTGTTTTGAGTTCCATCCTCTTCTGATGGAAGATATATTAAACACTTCACAGCGTCCGAAATTCGAGGATTTCGGCGATTACCTTTACTTTACCATGAAAATGCTTGCTGTCGGCGAAAAAGACCTTTCCATGGAATCGGAACATATAAGCATAATCATCGGGAAAAATTATATCCTGACATTTCAGGAAAAAGAGGGTGATGTCTTCAACCTTATAAGGAACCGGCTCCGTCACGCTAAAGGACGTATCAGAAAACATGGGCCCGATTACCTGGCCTATTCCCTGATTGACGCGATAGTGGACAACTACTTCGTGGTAATGGAAAATATAGGCGACAGGATTACGGAAACCGAAAATTTGATAATCGAAAACCCTCCCCAGTCCGCCCTTAAAACCGTAAACACCCTTAAACAGGATATCCTTATAATCAGAAAAGCCGTCTGGCCTCTAAGGGACACCGTCAGCGGAATCCAACGCTCCGAAAACGCTCTGATACATAAAAACTCGGTTATATTCTTCAGAGATGTTTACGACCATACCATTCAGGTTATGGATAGCATAGAGACTTACAGGGACATTGTATCGAATATGATCAGCGTCTATCTCACATCTTTAAGCAATAAAATGAATGAAGTGATGAAAGTCCTGACTATAATAGCGACGATCTTTATACCGTTAACATTCATAGCGGGTGTGTACGGGATGAATTTCAAATATATGCCGGAACTGGATTCTCCCCTGGGTTATCCGTTAATCATCGTATCCATGGGGCTCACTGCGGGCATAATGCTGATTTTCTTCAAAAAGAAAAAATGGCTGTAAATCCCTCTCACTTTTCCATTTGTTCCATAAGTTCGCTGTTGCGCTTATCGTAAATTTCCTGTATGCGTTCCCTCTGTTTTTTCACGTAAGGAAGTTTTTGTATCGCCGGGACGTCGGAAGTTTCGGTATTTTCAGATTCTTTAACTCCTCTTTCAAGAAGCGCGCCCGCTCCGCCGCCGGAGGTATTTTGACCGCTTTGTTCGGGAATAGAACAACCGTTTACCGCCAATATTCCCGCCGTGACGGCGATAAAACTAACGTATTTTACCGATGGCCTCATTTGCCGCATTCCTTTCGGCTTCCTTTTTTGAAAAACCGCTTCCCTTACCCATCACCTTTCCCTCAAGAGAAACTTCAACCATATACTTTCTCTTATGCTCCGGCCCTGTTTCCCCGACAACCTTATATTCCGGCAGGCTGTTATATTTCAGCTGGGAAATCTCCTGCAGTCTGTTTTTCGCGCTGTATTCGTCGGATACCCCCGTCTTATTTATATAATCCCTGAACATCCCGGAAATCCATTTCTCGGCGGATTTATAACCGCCGTCAAGATAAATAGCGGCTATAAGCGCTTCAATCACATTGGCCAGATTCGATTCTTTTTTTCTGCCGCCGCTTTTTTCCTCGCCGCGGCCGATAACAAGGAACTGTCCCAACCCTATCTCCAAAGAGATACCGGCTAAAACCTTTCTTGAAACTATGAATGATTTCAGAAGCGACAATTTGCCTTCGTCCATATCGGGGAATTTTCTGTAAAGCAGGCTCGATATTACACATCCGAGAACCGAATCACCCAAAAATTCAAGCCTCTCGTTGCATTCAGGAGCCATATCCATATTTTCATTCCGGAAAGATTTATGTATCAGCGATGTGAGAAGAAACGACTTATTCCTGAAACGGTAGCCTATTTTTTTATGGATATTGATGTAATCCGGCTTTATCACTTTGTTTATCTTATCTTTGATTCCATATCGGCTACAGCGTCGCTCTCCGAACCGAAAATATCGAAAATCATATCAAAACGCGCAATAGAGAAAATACTTGAGATATTCTGGTGCAGACAGCATATATTCACCCTGCCTCCCTCGGCTTTGACCTTTTTGTCGAGAGCCACCAATATACTCAAATAAGAACTCGAGAGATAGCGGACATTGGAAAAATCGACAATCAGATAAATTTTCCCTTCATCAACCGTTTTAAGCAGATACTCTTTGATTCTATCCGCCAATACCGGATCGGTAAGGCGCTGCGCCAGGAAATGAACGATATCCGCATTTCCTCTTTTTTCAAGCACGAGTATTTTTTCCATTTCGGGACTCACACATCCGCCTTTTTTATAATTATATTATATATTATTCGGAAACCTTTATCAATTCCGGCTTTTAATATGTTACATTCTGCGGCTCATTGCCCGACATTATATCGCCCAGATTGGTGATATCGCGCCCTACACCCTTCGTCGTTTCGCATCCGCCTGACACCGTCAATGCCGATATTGCCAATAACGCAAAAACAATTTTTCCCATCTCAAATCTCCCCGAATATCAATTTTCAACGCCGGAAGATTAAACGTTTTTATCATCCGGCTCTACTTTTTTCTTTCCGCTCCGGAAAATTCTTATTTTTTCCTTCACAAAGCAATATCCTTCCTTCCCCGACATAAAAATACCGGCGAGCAAAAGAAGCCAGGATATACCGTATATCACAAGACAAACCAGGCCCGCGAAATATTTTCGGGCGGATATAAAAGCTATACCTGCAACCAGAACGGGGACCCCCAGAAAATAAGAAACCGTTATTATCCCTACGCCTATGACAAATTTTTTTCCTTTCGCGTCACTTTTCAAAATTCATGGCTCCCGTGTAATAATCCATAAATTCCCTGTTTTCGGCCAGGTTCAATCTTTTCACTTTTTTCGCGAAACTGTCCAGTCCGGCCATGCCGTCTTTCGCCGCGGCAATCTCAAACATACCTTTAAGCACCAGGTCATCCGCCGCTTTCACTTTGCGGAACTTACGCGATATTATACCCGTATCATAAAAATCGTCAATGGATACATTACTTCCGAATGCTCCGGAAACAAGCACTTCCTCGAAGGCATCGTAACCGGCTTTTATTTCTTTAAGCATCAGCCTGACACCGGCTCCGATGGCGGCTTTGGCGTTCTGGAACATCCTTATATCTTTCTGGTTTATATAAATATTATCCGCGATTCTAATCTCGTCTTTTTCTTTCTTGATCCTGCCTGTCATATCAACCAGTCCGTTCCGGAGAAATTCCGCCATGGCGCTTAAATAACCCGTCCCGCAGATTCCCGCGGGAGGTGAATCCCCCTCGGACGATACGGTAAAACCGTATCGGGTTTTGCCTTCGTGTAAATATTTTTTCGTGGAACGAAAACGGATTTCCTTAACCGCGCCTTCGACCATAGGAAAACCGCAGCTCATACCGGCCCCTTCGAAAGCCGGACCGGCGGAAGCCGAAGCGGCGAAATACGCGCCTTTATAACAAACTATTATCTCCGCATTGGTCCCTATGTCTATTAAAATAGTGTTTTTCCCTTTGCTGGTTTTTTTTAAATAATAACATTCGGCAAACGCGTCCCCGCCCACAAAACCGCCTATAACCGGCAGTGTAAAAACAGGTCCGACCCGGAAAAAACCGGCTTTTCTTATTTCTTTTGACCCGCGGACACCGCAGTCGAAAGGCGCGGCCGAAAGCCCGTCCAGCGGTTCTTCCTTTAGAAGCGCCGTGACAAAACTGTTTCCCGCCACAAGCCCCCGGTTTATGGACGAAGAAACGTTCCCGGAACCTATCAGGGCTTCTTTCAATGCGTTGTTTATCCCTTCCGCAAGCAGGTTTCTCAGGAACTTATAATTGTTTTCGTTCCGGAGCGCGAAACCGATTCTCCCGATAATATCCGGGGATATTTTTATCTGCGGGTTAACAGCCGAAAATACTTTGCCGGGTCGGCCGAGACTGTCTACCAATACGGCTTTCACGGTTGATGAGCCGGCATCGATCAGAGCAAATTCAAAAATTCCGGATCTGCCGCCTTTTTCCGGAAACCGGATTTTTTTATCCCTCAGAACATTTTCATGCGGGATATAAACTTCAACGCTGTTTTTCAAAACCATTCCGCAGGCAAGCCTCCATCCCTGCTTAAGTTCGGTCTTGTCGATTTTATCCTTATCTTGCGCCGTAATTTTCTGTTTTCCGGATAATATTTTTACCCTGCATTTTCCGCAGACACCGCCTCCGCCGCACGGGAATATCATTCCCGAACCGCCGCGCAAAAGGAC
>JAQUNG010000119.1 GCA_028717725.1 bacterium
AAAAGCGGGAGCCGACCATGCGCCGGTATCTTTGTTATGCGAAAGCACCACACCGGTGCCGCCCCTGCCGCCGAATATAAATCCGCCTTTGATTGTGTTGGGGAATATGGCTATCCCCGTACAGTTTTTAAGCAGGTCTTCGGGTATGCCGTTTTCCGGCATATCTTTCATTTCGAGAATTACGTTTGCGCAGTTATCAAGCTTTTCGTTTACCCTTTGCGTTTGGTCTGCCGCCGGAGCAAAGGTGCAAAGAGCGATAACGAGCAAAAATCCCAACAGATATCTCATAGTTTCCTCCTTTTTGTCCGAATATGTGTTGAACTGGAATTCTATAATAAATTTAAAAGTTTTTCAAAATAAATATATTACCCTTTATAATGGATGAAAACAGCAAGGAGTGATTTTGAAACGCCGATGGTGTTTAATTTTAGTGTTTTTATTCATTTGCTTTTTTGAGGCTGCCGCGGGTTACCCGTCCGGTGGCGAAATTAAAATAGGCCTGTGGTGCGAGTTTTTGCCGTACAGCAGAGTCAATCACTATATCGAGATGCTGGGGGGGCGCGATATTATCCTTATCCTGCATATCGGGCCGGCTGATATAGGGGACCCGGAGCTTGTTTCGCTTTTGCAGAAAGCGGAGGAAATGGGGGTTGAAGTCAGAGCCTGGCTGTTGCTGCCTTACGAAGAAGAACTTTATTTTTGCGAAGACACGCTTGACGACACCGAAAATTTTGTCCGTAATTTCACAGATTGGGTTAAAAGAGAAAAAATAGGGATAAAATGGATAGTTTTTGATTGTGAGCCGACGCCCTCCACAGGCAGGGAGTTTTTTAAGTATGTGCGCGAAAAAGATATAGTTTCTTTTATCAATCATCTTAAAAAAAACAAGGATGCGGAAAGTTTCAAACGCTCTGTTTACAGGATGAACGAAATAATAGACCGGCTTCACAGAGAAGGTTTTCTCGTAGCCGGCACTTCGAACAGGATGATTCTTGAAGGACTGTATTTTAAGAACATAACCCTGCAGGATTCGCTGAATGTCCCGTTTACGATGCTTGACTGGGACGAGTTGTCGTTTTTGGTATACAGGTATAAGGCTTCGCAGATTGATTATCTGGGTATGGCCAAAAGGTATTCCCAAATCGCGAAAAAATATTTCGGAGACAGGGGGGTTCTTGATATAGGCCTTATAGGGGATAATAGGAAAATACCCGAAAATGAAAAAAGAATGAGCCTTTTCGGCGGCGAAGAAAAGTTTGCGGATCTTCTTGTGGGAATCGAAGATCCTGCGGAATTGGCCGAAATACTGGATATAGCCGGAAAAAACGGGCTTTCCAGAATTAATATTTATTCTCTCGATGGAATGGCTGTATCGGAATACCCCCCGGAAGCATGGTTTGACGGCGATGTCCCGCCCGGCAAAAAGTATTTTACGCATATATCATCCATAAAAGCCGGTCTTGCCAATGCTTCTCTCCAGTTGATATATAATGTCCTTGTAGTGAAACAGGAATCTGTCGAGGAAGAATTCGGCGTGCGGGCGGAGAAAAGATACAATCCTCCGGAAAAATCAAAATCGAGGATTAGGCTCCGCAGGTAATTTATCAGAATTTATCGCATAGGGAGAACGTGTAGTTTTTTGCCCTGAATATTTCCTGCAACTGTTTTTCGGATGTTATATCAGCGTCGCCCGACGATATTCTGCCCTGCGGCAAAATGAACATTTTGTGGTTTATTTCAGGGTATGTGATTTTGCCGAACCCTTTTTCCATTTCCGGGATGTAAAGAGGGTCATAGTAATGTAATTTCAGGCTGTCCGCTTTTAGGAATTCGCGTGCGGCATGAAAATAACTATTCTCCGGTTTGCCGCGAAAAAATATCTCATGGATTGATTTTGATTTTTTATCCATACAGGTGTATCCTTCGAACAATAGAGCTTTTTCAATGACGAAAACTCCGAATTCGCCGAGATATGAGCTTCGGAAGTTTACAAGGAAATCATTCCAGTATTTTTCGGTCCTTTCAAAAAAACCATTAAGGCGGGTATAATGTGCGTCATAAAGGGTTTTAATCCTGGGGATGTCGCGTCCGGACGCTTCTCTTATTGAAATGTTGCGCCCGCCGGTGTCCGGAGGCCCGTAAGCCTCTATTGATTTTCCGGTTATGTTTTTCCAGCCGAACTTTTCGTAAATCTCCGGTCTGCCGAGCAAAAATCCTATCCGGAAATTTTTTTCTTTCATGACTTCCCGGGCTTTTTCCATAAGTATCCTTATGTATCCTTTATGTCTTTCTTCGGGAAGCGTGCATACGTTGGCGATACAGCCGGCCGGAATTTTTTTGCCGTCCAGCATGATGTTTCTCCGGAGTATCGTAACCGCGCTTATGATCCTTCCGTTTTTCTTCAGCACTATGGTATCACCGTATGCATAAGAGGGGTCTCTGCTGAAATAATTGGAGAAAAAATCGCGATGCGCCGAATCGGTAACGGCTTTATTGAAAGAAATATCGCATACCCTGACCATTTCGGGATAATCCGCTTTTTGGAGAAAAGAAATTTGAGGTTGCTTCATTTTTCCTCCGGCCTAAATTTGCCTGCGGTGGACAAATGGCAGATTTTCAGGAGTTAGATTCTCCTCTCACGGGCGACGGCACAGAGCCCGAAGAATATGCCTCTCTAACGATGGTTACGCTTGAATTTGGAAAGACGTTTTTCCAGGTTGTTCAGTTCCCGTTTCATTTCTTTCGGCAGAGAATCACCGAATTTGGCAAAAAATTCGGCGATTGAATTTATCTCTTCTTTCCAGTCTTCACAAGGCACATGCAGGAGATTGTCAAGCGCTTTACTCTGAAGTTTAAGTCCGGTCAAATCAATATCCTTTTTCCGGGGGATATATCCTATGGGTGTTTCCTGAGCTTCCACCTCACCGTCGCACCTTCTCAATATCCAGTCTATCACCCTGAGGTTTTCGCCGAAACCCGGCCATAAAAAGTTTTCATCCTTATCTTTTCTGAACCAGTTAACATGAAATATCCTCGGCGGTTTCTTCATTTTTTCTCCCATTTTGAGCCAGTGGCGGAAATAGTTGCCCATATTATATCCGCAGAAAGGGAACATTGCCATGGGATCCCGGCGCACTTCACCCTGTTTGCCGTATTGGGCCGCCGTTCTTTCCGAGGCCATTGTAGCTCCGACAAAAACACCGTGCCGCCAGTCAAAAGCTTCATACACAAGCGGCATCAGGTGAGCCCGCCGTCCGCCGAAGATGATAGCCGATATATTTACTCCGTGATGGTCATCGAGCCTGAAGGAGATAGTGGGACACTGCTTTGCCGGCACGGTAAACCTGCTGTTGGGATGAGCTCCGCAGATAGGTTTGCCGTTTTCATCCTGCATTCCCGGTTTCCACGGGTTTCCTTTCCAGTCTATGCCTTTCCTGGGCGGGGGTTCATCTCCGTCTTCCCACCAGACTGTTTTATCCTGTTTCAGCAGGACGTTTGTGAATATCGTATTTTTTTCTATGGTCTTCATCGCGTTGAGATTTGTTTTTGAGTTTGTCCCGGGGGCGACACCGAAAAACCCGTTTTCGGGATTTATGGCCCACAGTTTCCCGTCGGTGTCTATCCTCATCCACGCGATATCATCGCCGACGGTCCATATTTTATACCCTTTTCTTACCAGTCCTTCCGGCGGTATCATCATCGCCAGGTTGGTTTTGCCGCATGCGCTTGGGAACGCCGCAGCGATATACTCGATATGCCCGTCGGGTTTTTCCACCCCGAGTATAAGCATATGTTCCGCCATCCATCCTTCCTTATAACTCATATAACTCGCTATTCTCAGGGCAAGGCATTTTTTGCCGAGAAGAACATTTCCGCCGTAGCCTGAACCGACGCTCCATATGGAATTATCTTCGGGAAAATGAAGTATCATCCTTTTGTTGATGTCCAGGTCGGCTTTTCCGTGAAGGCATTTTGTGAAAGTACCGTGTTCGCCGAGAATATCGAGGATCTCTTGTCCGATGCGCGTCATTATGCGCATATTCAGACATACGTATATGCTGTCGGTCAGCTCCACGCCGATTTTACTGAAAGGGGAACCCACAGGACCCATTGAGAAAGGTATTACGTACATAGTCCTGCCTTTCATTGAATTTTTGAATATGGCCCCGGCTTTTTTGTAAGCTTTTGCAGGCGGCATCCAGTTATTGTTCGGCCCGGCGTCTTCTTTTTTGGATGTACATATAAAAGTGAGGTTTTCCGTTCTCGCCACGTCGTTTATCGCGGTCCTGTGGAGAAAACATCCCGGAAGTTTTTTTTGGTTGAGCCTGATTAATTCCCCTGTTTTTAAGG
>JAQUNG010000120.1 GCA_028717725.1 bacterium
CCAGCAATCATAAAAAATGCCAGTTGTTTTTCCCGAGTTGAAATCCTGATAAGTCAAATCGAATATTATCCGCGGGTCTGCCGCAGAGCATATTAAAAAAAACAGTAAGGTAAAACTATAGGTTCTCATTACGGTTCCTCTACCGCCGAAACTGCGAATATGTGAAGCTTGTCGTCATTTGGCAGTATTATATAGGAAATCTCTCTCGGCTCGACGAATTTTATGCTTTGGAGATACATCGCGCACTGAGGTTTCATCTGACAGCCCATTTCGTGATGCACGGTAAAAACGAGAGGTGTTTCCCCGAAATTGGGAATACCCTTATTCCAATCGGAAAATCCGAGGTAGATTTTTTCCGTTGTCCCGTTTGAGAAAGTTATTTCAAACGGCGAATATCCGCTTCCGTTGTGACGCGCGCCCAGAAATAAGATTTCTTTCAGTTTTCTGTTATTGAATTTAATTGCCTGAGAAGAGCATTCGATATTGTTAAATTCGCCGTCTTCTGTTCCTTTCAGTTTAAAAACCAGATTGCGCCCTTCATTATCTTTCATAATAAAACCGTTTTCAAAATCGGGAATTTCCTGTCCGGGGAAGTTCCATCCGGAACCGTCCTGCAGGTTATCGGAATTCGATATCCAATCGTTATTGTAAGAGAGTTCGAGCGGCCGGCCTATTCCCGACGAAACTTTGGTTAAAGTTATTTCTTTGCGCGCGGAATTTGTCCCGTCAGAAGCGGTTATCGATAGCTTTACTTCATTTTTTTCGGAGGTATGTTCCGGCGCGATTCTTATTATATTGTAAAATTTGTCTTTGACGGGGAGTAGAGTTGTTTCCCCGTTTAACAGACATTCTATTTCGGGCTCAGCCCTGTCATCGCTTATTTCGAACAGCACGATCGCCTCATCTATGATGCTGTCTGGATACCGCAGAATGGTGATAACGGGAGGATCGTCTATCCTGTCAAGATTTATTGTGACAGGCTCCGTTCTGAATATTCCTTCAGGGTTTTGCGCCTTTATATAGACGGTGTGAGTCCCTTCGGAGAATCCGGAAGTGTCTATCCGTAATTTTTTAACCGCGGATTTTGCGTATACCTGTTTTTCCGGCTCATTGTCATCACCGTTATCTTTTTCCGGATTGACATCCCTGAAGTCAACGTTGTTGAGCGAATATGAAAGCCTGACGTCGGCGTCTGATTTAAAATATATATCAAGCTCATTTTCATCGGCCTTGAATTTATCGATTCTGAAGGCGAACCGGCTTTTTCTGTCTCCGTAAAGTTCCTGTAAAACAAAGAACACGGGCTTAAAATATTTTCTGTCTGAACTTGTCAGCCCCATTGTCTGCGGTTCGCTTATCATTGTGTGCCAGTCCGAAAGGCACCACCACGCGCATCCCGCTACCGAAGGATTTTCCTCAAATGCGGAAAAAGTGCCTTTAGCGACTCTTACCTGATCATATTCTCCCTCAGCGTTTCCGGATGAGCCGCTCCATTTCCCGAATTCGGTTGCCAGTATCGGTTTGTCGGGAAATGCGATATTCATTTCGTTCAGTAACTTTACGGTATCCGCGTAATAGCCGCTGTTGCCGTAAAAAACGCCGCCATACATTGTGAATCCGGCCACAGAACATCTTTTTTGCGAACCGTCGCCTGTATCTTGTCCGACGGCGGATTGGGCGATGATTCTTTGTCCGTCATACTGCAGAGCATCTTTTATGAGCCAGTCGATGTATTCAGCCCTTTCATTCTGTGAGCCGCATTCGTTGCATACTCCCCAGAATATCACCGATGGGTTATTGATCCCTTTATAGACCATTTCGCGGAACATCTGCAGTGGAATTTTTCTTTCTTTCCTCTGCAGGTCAAAAGCAAAACCGTCCATCCAGTATGCGGGTATTTCTTCCCATAAATATATGCCGTGCCTGTCGGCAAGCCCGGCAGTCATAAAATGATTCGGATAATGCCCGTCCCTCAAAAAATTTCCGTTCATTTCTTTAATTAATTTCATGTCGTCGGATTTTAATTTATTCAATTCGTTGGTTTTATAGCCGTGGATGCCGCTGAATACTTCGTGTCTGCCGACCCCCGCGAAAAAGGTTTCTTTGCCGTTAATAAGTATTTTTTGTTTGGACGGCATTACGGATATGTCGCGGAATCCTAATTGGACGCAGAAATTATCCTGGTTGCGCGCGATTCTTGTTGTTGAGCGCGTTTTTGGCGAAGCATTGATGAGGTTTGCCTTAAAAATATAAAGGTCGGGTTGTTCTGCGGACCACAGTTTAATATTGTTCAGGTTGAAAGAATCTGTTACAACGGCTGTCGAGCGGGGGGGTATGGAAAATTTCGGGGATTGATTTTTCCCCAGTCGAGCCGTTTTTGACCTGCAGGCGATATCTTCGGGTTTTTCCGAAAGGAGATTCTCTTCGTTTATTTCCGATCCCCATAACCTGTAAGTGAGTTTTCCGGAAAAAATTTCGGATGACGTATTTTCTATTACAGTGAAAACTTTCATATTGGCCGAATTTTCGCCCGTTATAGCGGTTTTTACGTCTATCCTCGATATGGAAACAAACGGGCTTGCTTCCATATATACATTTCTGAGTATACCCGTGAAATTCCACCAGTCGCATGTCTTGTAGGGGACTATATTCCCTTTATTGAAGTATTCGTTCGGGTTATAACTCATCGGTTTCCATGGAATATTGTCAACCCTTACTGTTATGAAATTCAAACCTTCCTTCAGGAGCTTTGTTATATCGAAAACAAACGGGGTATATCCTCCCTCATGATATCCTATGTGGAGTCCGTTTATCCAGACGTCGGTAAAATAATTTGCTCCGAGAAAAAAGAGCTTTACCCTTTTTTCGAGAAAATTGCCGGGGACCTCAAAATCTTTTCTGTACCATACGACACCCTGATACCTTTCCGGAGGTATATTGACGGGACGGGGGACATCGTATTCTTTCCATCCTGTGGAATCAAAATAAAGGGAAGTCGCCCCGCCGCTTTCGCCTTCAAGAAGTCCGAGTATGTTTTCCGACCTTTCGTTCAGGGTCAGCTCATGGTCGCCGTTGACTTTTTTTATCAGCCATTTGCCGTCGAGAGAAAAGTAGTCTCTGTCCTGTTTTTCAAATGAAGGATAAACTATGTTATTCTGTATCGGCACGGGGTATTTATCTATGATCGAGATGTCAAATGTGGGAGGCGGAGTTTTTTCCGCAGACAGCGCATGTGTATTGGCAAAAGTTAAAAAGATACATGTAAATATTAAAATGAATTTGATTTTTTTCATGATGTCAGAGCCATCCGTTCTTTCTGAAAGTGCTGTTGTAAGGTAAATCGTCGCTATCCAGCTCCTGCTGAAAATAGGTCGTCTCAGGAACAAAACTTACGTGTCCGTCTACATATAATACATTTATTCCGTCATGCGCCAGCCTTGGTTGTCCCGGATTATCCCAGTCGCCGAAAGCTATGTCATACATTAATACGGCCTCGGGCGGTCTTCTTACGTTTTCGATGCGCCGGCCCTGTCCTGTATTGGCCAACGAGGAACCGCCGCCGCAGGCAAACCAGTAGTTATATCTGTAACTGTTTTTACCGCACCATCCTGCAAGACTGCTGTCCCGGGCTTTGCAGAGCCATAAGTCTGGATCGATTGAAGAGATCGGATCTCCTCCGACATAAGGGATCAATCTGTCCTGAAGCCATCGTTCATACGGGTTTGGATTCCATGTGCCGACCGGCTCCCAGCCGAAAGTAGTTGCAAAAGGGAGAAACCTGTGATTATCAATTGTATATAAGTATATAGCCGACCCCAATTGTTTGAGATTGGATTGGCATAAGGCCCTGTGTCCGCGCGCTCTGGCTTTTTGCAGTGTAGGCAGAAGAATCCCGCTCAATATGAGAATTATTCCAAGCACGACCAAAAGCTCCATTAGAGTAAAGCCTGTGCGGTAGTTTTTTCCCCATGCCGCTGTTATGCCTTTCTTTTTTCTGTTAGATGTTAATATATTGGATTTCAATGCCAACCGTTACTCCTGAAAGGGCTGTTAAAAGGCTCTGCGTCATTATCTATTTCCCGCTGAAAATATGTTCTATCCGGTACAAAATCCACATGACCGTCGACATATAGAACGTTTATGCCATAATGGGGTAATGCCGGCTGCCCCGGATTATCCCAATCCCCGAAGGCTACATCATAAACCAATACAGCGTCGGTCGGTTTGGGAACC
>JAQUNG010000121.1 GCA_028717725.1 bacterium
AACTTCTTTCCCAAACCATCGGGTCCCGCAAACAGATAAGCGCCCGCCACCCTTCCTCTGGCAACGGCGTCGGATAATATTACACACTGGCGTTTATGACCGGCAACGGCATCGGCAAACATATGTTTCAAGCTCTTTCCAATAATAGTTCGATTAACGGCACTATTCTCTTTTTCACTTCATTTAAAGGCTGTGAAGCGTCAACCAGTTTGATTCTCCCCGGATTTTCCTTCACTAATTTTAAATATCCTTCTCTTACCCTGTCGTGGAATTCGATAGCCTCGGACTCAATCCTGTCCAGTGTTCCGGCCGGCGTTTCCTTGTTTACTCTTCTCGCGCGTTTAATGCCTTCGACAGGTTCGATATCCAGAAGAATTGTCATATCGGGTATTATTCCGCCCATAACCATTTTATTTAATTCTTTTATATAGCTGATATTTTTCGTGTTTCTGAATCTGACGAATCCCTGATATACCACGGTCGCATCGGCAAATCTGGAACTTATAACTATGTTCTTTGCGTCAATTTCAAGAAACGGTTTTATTTTTTCCGCCACTAACTGGGCACGGCTCGCTTCAAACAACAAAAGCTCTGCCAGGTTCGACATACCTTTTATTTCCGGGTTTAGTAATACCCTTCTTATCTCCTCCCCGACCTGTGTGCCGCCGGGATCTCTGACGGACAGGACATTTAATCCTTTTTCGGATAGATATTTTTCGAGAAAACCCAGAAGAGTTGATTTTCCGCTGCCTTCCGGACCTTCAAGCGTAATGAATTTTCCCGTTTTTATCATAATTCAACTACTTTCTGCCCGGCCGGAGTGTCCTCTATTTTGAATCCTTTTTCGCGGATTTTATCTCTCAACCTGTCTGCTTCATCCCAATTTTTGGCCGCTCTCGCTTCCGTTCTTCTTTTGATCAATACTGTAACATCTTCGGGCACCGCGATTTCTTTTACCGCGCTGTTTTTTAGTCCAAGACCCAAAACACTGTCAAATTCACATGCCAGCTCCAACCTGTCCGCGGAAGACATGTCTTCATCCCTCAACAAATCCCAGAGAAGAGCAAGCGCCTTGGGAATATTCAGGTCATCGTTGATAAAAGAAATGAATTTTTCTCTGTAAATGTTTTTCCGTTGTTCGTAGGTTGCTGATACAGGCAGGTTTTTAAGTTCCGCAATTCTCCTTGTTAAATTTTTTAGGCCTTTCCCAGCGCTTTCAAGAGCCCCGTAGCTGAAAGCCAATTGTGTCCTGTAATGGGCCCCAAGGCACAGGTATCTGAAATCGAGAGGTTCATACCCCCTGTCCTCCAAAGTTTTCAATGTCGTGAATTCTCCCGCGGATTTGGACATTTTTTCTTTGTCCATAATAAGGAATTCCCCGTGAAGCCAGAAATTGACCCACTTCTTGCCGGTTGCCGCTTCGCTTTGCGCAATTTCATTTGTATGGTGTACGTTAATATGATCTATCCCCCCGCAGTGAACATCAATGCGGTCTCCCAGATATTTTATACTCATCGCCGAACACTCTATATGCCAGCCGGGAAAACCTTTCCCCCACGGGCTTTCCCACTGCATATCCTGATTCCCGTGTTTTGACCTCGTAAACCACAAGACAAAATCACGCGGATTCCTTTTATTTGTATCCACTTCAACCCGCGCTCCGGCCTTAAGATCCGATACTGACAACCCGGACAGTTTCCCGTAATCCTTAAATTTTTCAATATCGAAATAAAGATTCCCGCCTGAAATATATGTAAAACCGTTCTTTTCTATTCTTTCAATGAGATTTATCATATCCTTTATGTGTTCCGTCGCCCGGCATTTAATATCCGGTCCGATAATATTGAGTTTATCTGCATCTTCAAAAAATGCTTTTTCATAGAATCTGGCTATATCCCAAACGCTTCGGCCTTCTCTTCTCGCTCCGACCGCTATTTTATCTTCCCCGTCATCGGCATCTGAAGTCAAATGTCCCACATCGGTAACATTCATCACATGCCTGACCTTAAACCCGTTATACATAAAAACCCTTTTGAGCATATCCTCAAAGACATAAGTTCTCAGGTTTCCCACGTGCGCAAAATTGTATACGGTTGGACCGCAGGTATAAATACCGACTTTGCCGTTTTCGATAGGCGTAAACGATTCTTTGGATTTGCTTAAAGTATTATATAATAAAATATTCATTATTGCTTTTCATTACGTATATTAGAATTTCGATGTTCTTTAATTTCTCTTTCAATATGTTCTATTTCTTTCTGGAGCAAAGATAGCCGTTCGGCTATAGGATCGGGCAAATGTATATGGTCCAGATTAATGCCCGTCACTTTCTTTCCCTTCTCTTTTACAACAGTCCCCGGAATACCCACAACAGTGGAATCCGGGGGTACATCTTTTAAAACAACGGCGTTTGCGCCGACATAAGAATTATCCCCGATAATTATATTTCCCAGCACTTTCGCTCCAGCGCCTATAACAACATTCCTTCCCAGCGTCGGATGTCTCTTGCCCCGCTCTTTACCCGTGCCTCCCAATGTTACTCCCTGGAATAAAGTGCAATTTTCTCCTATAACCGCGGTTTCGCCTATAACAACCCCCATGCCATGATCGATAAAAAACCCTTTCGCGATTTGCGCTCCGGGATGGATTTCGATACCAGTAATGAACTTCGCAAACTGGGATATGAATCTCGGCAAAACGGGGATTTTCAGCCCGTAGAGAAAATGCGCCATACGGTAAAGCGCAACAGCGTGAAAACCGGAATAAGTAAGAATTATCTCAAACGCGTTCCTCGCGGCCGGATCTCTTTCTTTAATGGTCCTGATAATATTCAACATAAAAACCTACTTTCCGGAAAAATTTTTCTCCTTTATCAGCGCGACCGCGAACGCGGATATACCTTCTTTTCTTCCGGCAAACCCCAGCCCTTCCGTAGTCGTCGCTTTGATATTAATCAAACTCTCGTCGATACCAAGACAATCCGCCAGGGTTTTTTTCATATCCGGGACAAAACCCTGTATTCTCGGGGCCTGCGCAACCACTATAGAATCAATATTGCAGATTTCACAGCCTTTATTTTTTATTTCGGCTCGGACTGTTTTCAGCAGTTCCAGACTGCAAATATCTTTATATCTCGGATCGTCATCGGGAAATTTCAACCCGATATCGCCTTCTCCCGCGGCTCCCAGCAGAGCGTCACAAATCGCGTGTGTCAGCACATCGGCATCGGAATGCCCCAGCAAACCCATCTCAAACGGTATATTGACACCGCCGATCACCAACTTCCTGTCCCGCGAAAGAGCGTGCACATCATGTCCGATGCCGATTTTTATCATAAAAATATATTCTCCCTGTCTGCGGTTATTTACATCCAGCCCAAATCTTCTTTATGGGTTATTTTCCTGTTTGCGCGGCTGCCCTCTATGGTTCTTACCTTACCCTGCGTCAATTCCACGGCAGATGAATCATCGGTAACTTTTATATTATTTTCCATAATATAATCATAAGCTTTTTTTAAAACCTGATATTTAAACACCTGAGGGGTTTGTATTTCAACAATAAAATCCCTGTCCAGTGTTTTTTTGACATATGAATTACCGTCTACCTCTTTGACGGTCTGCAAAATCCTGATCGAGGGGATTACGCCGTCATCCCCGCCGATGGATTCGACAAGCCTATTTATCAAAGCTTCATCTATAAATGGTCTTACCGCATCATGAACAGCAACAAGATCCGTTTTGGCGGAAACCTTCCTTAAAGCGTTAAATACGGAATCCTGTCTCTCTTTACCGCCGGGCACTATCTCGACAACTTTATCAAAACGGAATTCATTTACCACCCTTTTTCTAAACGCGGTTATACGGTCTTCGGGTAAAACTACTATGATTTCATCAATAAAAGGACTGCTTTGAAACGGATAAATAGAATGATATATCACCGGTTTGGCGTTCAATTCAACGAACTGCTTGCGCTCCCCGCCCCCAAATCTCCTGCCTTTTCCCCCTCCCGTAATAATTGCGGTGTTCATAACCTGGGATTTTCCCATTGCTGATGGTTTTGCCTGGATTTTTTCGGTTCCGAGAATATCATCTTTCCCGCCGTGGTCTGGAGCACACTCGCAATTTCAACTTCGATTCTTTTACTCATGAACTTCCTGCC
>JAQUNG010000122.1 GCA_028717725.1 bacterium
CTTCCACATCTTCGGCTATTATCAGCAGCGGCCTGCCGGATTGCGCGACTTTCTCAAGCATAGGCAGCATATCTTTCAGGTTGGAGATCTTTTTTTCGTAAATCAATACGGAACAGTTTTCCAGCGAAGCCGACATGCTTTCCGCGTCGGTCACGAAGTACGGGGAAAGATATCCCTTGTCGAACTGCATGCCTTCCACTACTTCGAGGTTTGTATCGAGGGTTTTTCCTTCTTCAACGGTTATTGTTCCGTCCCTTCCCACTTTATCCATTGCTTCCGCTATTATTTCTCCGATGCTTTTGTCGTTATTTGCGGAAATAGTCGCTACGGCGCATATCTTTGACCTGTCATCTTTTACCTGCTGGGCCATTTTCGAAAGTTCCGAAATTATTACTTCCACGGATTTTTCGATGCCTCTTTTCAGCGCCATGGGATTTGCCCCGGCCGTAACGTTTTTCATGCCTTCTTTAAGGATTATTTCGGCGAGCACGGTCGCGGTCGTTGTCCCGTCTCCGGCGACATCGCTTGTTTTTGAAGCGACTTCCTTGACAAGCTGGGCGCCCATATTTTCGAACGGTTTTTCGAGTTCGATTTCTTTTGCCACGGTAACGCCGTCTTTGGTGATTGTGGGCGAACCGAATTTTTTATCAAGGACGACGTTCCTGCCCTTGGGCCCGAGAGTCACCTTTACGGCCCTGCTTAATTGTTCAACTCCTTTTAATATTTCCCTTCTAGCTTCTTCTCCGAATTTCAGTTGTTTTCCGCTCATTTTTAACCTCCGTTATTTCTCAAGAACAGCCAAAATGTCTTCTTCTTTAGTTATTATATATTCTTCTCCGTCTATCTTTATTTCGTTCCCCCCGTACTTTTCTATGAGAACTATATCGTTTTTCTTCACATTGAACGGAATTTTTTTCCCGTCTTTGTCGATCCTGCCCGTGCCCAGTTCTATTACTTTTGCCTGCTGGGGTTTTTCTTTTGCGGTATCGGGTATTATTATCCCGCCTTTTTTTACTTCTTTTTCTTCGATTCTCTGAACCAGCACTCTGTCTTCAAGAGGCTTGATTTTCATATTGAACCCTCCTTACTTTGTTTTATTTTTGCCGTTATTTTCTTTATCGTCATCGACCACTTTAAAATCCGCGTCCACAACGTTGTCCTGATTTCCATCCTGGGCTTGCCCGGTGTTTTCCTCAGGCGGTTTTGTATCCTGACCGGTTTTCTGGTAAATGATCGAAGACACCGCGTGCAGCGCATTCATCAATGATTCGGTTTTCTGTTTTATGTTCTCGGTGTCATCCGATTTTTCCGCATCCCTGAGCTCATTGACGGATTTTTCTATAACATCTTTTTTATCCGCGGGGATCTTATCCTTATGTTCTTTCAGCGTCTTTTCAGCCTGGTATATAAGGTTTTCGGCATTATTTTTAGCTTCGATTTTTTCTTTTTTCTTCAGGTCTTCCGAGGCATGGGCTTCGGCGTCTTTTACCAGCTGGTCTATTTCTTTGTCTGAAAGGCCGCTGGATGCTTTTATCGTTATATTCTGTTCTTTGCCGGTCCCGAGGTCCTTTGCCGATACGTTAAGGATTCCGTTCCTGTCGAGATTAAATTTTACTTCTATCTGGGGAACTCCTCTCGGCGCTGGAGGTATTCCGACCAACTGGAACCTGCCTATTGTCTTATTGTCTCCCGCCATTGGCCGTTCGCCCTGCAGTACATGGATTTCAACGCTTGTCTGACTGTCGGCCGCCGTGGAGAATATTTCACTTTTATCGACGGGGATTGTCGTGTTTCTTTCTATCAGTTTCGTGAATACCCCTCCGAGTGTTTCAATACCCAGAGAAAGAGGCGTTACATCGAGAAGAACGACGTCCTGGACATCGCCCTGTATTATGCCGGCCTGAATTGCCGCTCCCACCGCGACTACTTCATCGGGGTTAACTCCTTTATGCGGGGTTTTCCCGAAGAAATTCTTAACGGTTTCCTGTACTTTAGGCATCCTTGTCATTCCGCCCACGAGTATGATTTCATCGATATCGGAGGCTTTCAGACCCGCGTCTTTAAGCGCTTTCCGGCACGGTTCGATGGTGGAGTGCACCAGGTCTTCTACCATCTGTTCGAGCTTTGCCCTTGTAAGTTTGACCACAAGGTGTTTTGGCCCGTTTGAGTCGGCTGTGATAAAGGGCAGGTTGATTTCGGTTTCAGTCGAGGATGAGAGTTCGATTTTAGCCTTTTCCGCCGCTTCTTTTAATCTCTGGAGCGCCATGGGGTCCTTTTTTAAATCAACGCTATGCTCTTTCTTAAACGTCTCTGCCAGCCAGTCGATTACCTTTTGGTCGAAATCGTCGCCGCCAAGGTGTGTATTTCCGTTTGTGGATTTTACTTCGAATACGCCTTCTCCTATATCGAGTATGGATATGTCGAATGTTCCTCCCCCCAAATCATAAACTGCTATTTTTTCGTCTTTTTTCTTGTCCAACCCGTAGGCAAGAGAAGCCGCCGTGGGTTCGTTGATTATTCTCTCCACTTCAAGCCCGGCTATTCTGCCCGCGTCTTTTGTCGCCTGCCTTTGGCTGTCATTGAAATATGCGGGCACCGTGATAACGGCCTTGGTGACTTTTTCGCCGAGATATGCCTCCGCGTCAGTTTTCAGTTTTTGGAGTATCATGGCGGATATTTCCGGAGGGCTGTATCTTTTCCTGCCTGTTTCAACACTTACGTCGCCGTTCTCTTTTGCCGCGGCCTTGAAAGGCACTTCTTTTATTTCTTCCCCGACCTCTTTGAATTTTCTGCCCATAAACCTTTTTATGGAAAAAACGGTATTCTGCGGGTTTGTGATAGCCTGTCTTTTCGCGGTCTTACCGATCAGTCTTTCTTCGGATTTCGTAAACGCCACTACCGAAGGTGTTGTTCTGTCTCCTTCGGAGTTAGGGATTACTACGGGTTTCCCCGATTCCATAAAAGCCACGCAGGAATTTGTGGTTCCAAGATCTATACCTATAATTTTTGGCATGAGAGCCTCCTATTCTTAAATTTCTTATATAATATGTGCAATATATATGCCAAATACTATAACTTAATGTATGGTGTAGATAATATTTTGCAACGCAATATGTTGAGAAAAATATATTGTATTTTTGTTTATGTATTGGGATGTGACAAAAAGTTACAGTCAGGCAGATTGGGACAAAAGGATACTATGTATAATTTAAAGATTTATATTATATTGTTGGAGTTTTCGGTAAAGGGTCCTTCTGCTTATTCCAAGACGGGTCGCGACTTCAGTCTTATTTCCGTTGGATTTTTGCAGTTCTTTTAAAATAAGATCTTTCTCAAGCTCTTTGATCGTTCCTGTTTCGGTTAAGACGGTTTTTTCGTTCGGGGCACCGATTGCCGGCGTAATTTCGGGAGGTATATCTTTTACATCAAGCGTCCGGGACGAGTTAAAAAGTATCATATGTTCGAGAGTATTTCTCAGTTGACGTATGTTTCCCGGCCAGTTATAACCGGAAAGGACATTCAAAGCCCCGTCCGTAATCCCCTCTATTATTTTACCGGATGATTTAGACAATTCTCCTATAAAAGCTTCGATAAAGAGCGGTATATCCTCTTTCCTGTCTCTTAGAGGGGGTAAATGGAAATGCACGACATTTAGGCGATAATACAAGTCTTCCCTGAATTTCCCGGATTTAATCAAAGGCTGGAGGTTTTTGTTTGTGGCCGCTATAATCCGGATGTCGGCTTTTAAGGTCTGCGTCCCCCCCACTCTTTCAAAAGCTTTGTCCTGAAGGACCCTGAGCAGTTTCGTTTGTATTACCGTGGAAATTTCGCTGATTTCGTCTAAAAATATGCTGCCCCTTTCGGCTATCTCAAAGCGACCGGGTTTCCGTGAAAACGCGCCGGTAAAAGCGCCTTTTTCATGTCCGAAAAGCTCGGTCTCAAGCAATGTCTCAGGAAGGGCGGCGCAGTGTACGGGTGTGAATTTACCCGTTCTTTTGCTCATTTTATGTATGTCCTGTGCCAGGATTTCCTTGCCTGTGCCGCTTTCTCCGGTTATCAGTATTGTGGTATCCGTCAAAGCCACTTTTGCAGCCTGTTCATAAATGGTTTTCAGTTTGGGATTGTTTCCTAGTATGGTTGATGTGTTC
>JAQUNG010000123.1 GCA_028717725.1 bacterium
TACATTTATGCGATCCGGCCGGGCTAACACCTTCATATTTGTAATATATTCTCGCGGGAGTCTTTAAATATTCCTCAAGATGTTTTGCCCTGAACATGGGAGACGGACGCCATATACGGTATATCTTCAGGATTTCTTCGGGAATATCAATCCACTTTTTGGTAGATATTTCCTGTTCTATCAGGCCTTTCGGAAAAATAAGCTCGAGATCCGAAGGACTTAAAGGAGATAATGTTTGTGGATGAAGTGGAGGCTGTATTCCCCGCGGCATATCCGCAACGACATTATACCACTGTTTGGGAATATCTCTCTCTTTCAGCAATATCTTGATTTCTTCCATCAGACGCACCTTCCTTTTTGATGTTTTAAAATTTTAAATCCGTCTATCAGGGCTTTCTTGTCTTTTGCCTTCATAAGAGCTTCTCCCACCAACAGCGCATCAGCTCCCGCGTCGGCGGCGCGCGCCGCATCGGCTGCCGAAAAGAAACCGCTTTCGGACACTCTTATAATTCCCTGCGGTATCCGGGGCAAAAGGTCTTCCGATATACCTATATCCACTTTAAAATTTCCCAGGTTTCTGTTATTCACGCCGATTATTTTTATCCCGTTTATATCAAGCACATCACTCAGTTCTTCCCCGCTGTGAACTTCAACGAGAACATCCAATTTCAGGTTAAATGCGGTTTCCAGCATTTCTTTAATTTTATCTTTTGAAAGGGCTTTCGCTATCAGAAGTATAGCATCCGCTCCCGCGGCTTTACTCTCATAAATCTGATACGGATCTATAATAAAATCCTTTCTCAAAACGGGCAATCCCGTGCCGGCTTTTATCTCCGTAAGGTCTCCTATGGAGCCTTTAAAATATTTTTTATCCGTTAACACCGAAATAGCATCGGCTCCGGCCGCTTCATACCGGGCGCCTACGGCAACGGGATTATACGACCCGGCAATATCCCCCTTGGAAGGCGAAGCTTTTTTCGATTCGGCTATGACAGAAATAAAACCATCCCGCTTTATCGCGGCGGCGAAAGACCTGGGCAAAGACATCCCGGCGCACTTATTTTTTAAAAGTTCAAGAGGTATCCTGCCCTTGTTTTCCCTAACTTCCCTTTCTTTATTTTTTAATATTTCTTTCAGAATCATAAAATCGGCTCATTATCCGTTGGTAAATTCAATCAGCGCCTTAAGTTTGCCGTAAGCCCTGCCCGAATCAATGGATTCGGCAGCCGCCGATAAACTTTCTTCCATACTTTCTTCTTTCCCGGCACACATCACCGCCACCCCGGCATTTAAAAGGATAATATCCCTGAACGCTGATTTTTCTCCCTTGAGAACAGATAAAAGTATGTCTTTGTTATATTCCGCGTCTCCTCCCCTTATATCGCTTACGGAAACTTTTTTGAATCCAAAAGTTTCCGGGGTTATTTCATAATCTTTCACTTCGCCGTCCTTTAACTCGGAAACAAATGTTTTCGCGGTAGTGGTAATCTCATCGATGCCATCCATGCCGTGAACAACCATTGCCCTTCTCGCGCCAAGCTTTTTTAAAACCTCGGCAAGAATGCGGGTATATTGTCTGTCAAAAACACCTACAAGCTGATATTCGGCGGAAGCCGGATTTGTCATAGGCCCGAGTATATTAAAAATTGTCCTTGTTTTCAGTTCTTTCCTCGGTCCAATCGCAAATCTCATGGCAGGATGAAACGACGGTGCAAACAGGAAACCTATGCCTATTTCCTCAATACATTTTGCGGCTTTTTCCTCTTCGATATTAATATTCACTCCGGTTTGCAGAAGAACATCCGCGCTTCCACATTTGCTTGAAACGGCTTTATTGCCGTGTTTGGCGACCTTAATACCGGCCCCGGCAACCACAAATGCCGTCCCCGTCGATATATTGAAAGTGTTGGCTTCATCGCCGCCTGTTCCGCACGTATCTATCAAATCGCCCTTTACCTTTATTTTTTTAGCTTCTTTTCTCATAGCCATCGCGCTGCCGGTAATCTCATCTATGCTTTCCCCTTTCATCTTCAAGGCAATAAGATAGCCGGCTATTTGCGAGGGCAAAGCGTTGCCGCGCATAATCTGGCTCATGACATCGAATGATTCCTCAACGCTCAGGTCACGCCTTTGCGTAATCTTCGAGATGGCTTCAGTTATATCCATATATCACGATCCTATCATGGATTTTATTTCGGGAAGAGCCTCTGTCGCAGCATCTTTCCCGCGTTCTATTATATCCTTCATCCTGAAATATCCCATCGGAGGCACGTCGCTGACATCCGGACAAATAACGCAATCCGGTTTATCCTGCCGAAGCCTCATATCGGCTATATTATTCTCCATAATATATATCGAATTCAGGACAACATCAAATATATTGATATTGTCTTTTTCAGCCTGTTCTCCGGCTGAATTCTCTTCTTTTATGCTGGATAGAAAATTATCAATCTTATTTTTAACCTCACTCGGAGAAGCGGATGAACCGGATCCTCTTTTCCGGTTTATAATGATTTTCCTGTCGAAATTTTTAACTTTGCTATTAACTTTAACCCCTATTGAGAGAATATCCCTGTCTATGGATTTCAGGACGGAAACCGGGATTGGATTTATTATACTCCCGTCCACCAACCGCCTTTCATCAATCGTTACGGGAATAAACACGCCCGGTATAGAAATACTCGCTCTGACGGCTTTAATCAAATTTCCCCGGGAGAGCACGACTTCTTCCCCCGAAAAGATATCCGCGGCAACAACGGCAAGAGGAATGTCGAGATCCCCGAAAGTCTTATTTCCCAAAAAATAAAAAAGGAATTTCTCGATATTATATCCGCTTATCAAACCCAGCCTCGAAGGCGTCGGCATAAAAAGACTTATTATCTGTTTTTTATCAAGAGAAACAAGCAGTTCTTCGAATTCTCTCATGGGAAAAGAAGAACAGTACACGGCGCCGATCAATGCCCCTATGCTTGTGCCGCAAACATAATCGAACTCTACGCCATTTTCCTGAAACACGCGCAGCACACCCACGTGAGAAAGGCCCTTCGCGGCGCCGCTCCCGAGAGCGATACCTGTTTTTCTTTTTTTCCTTTTCAAAAATCCGGACATGATACTCCCTTATGCCGCCGCAAAATCGGCCAATCTAAAGTTTCAGAAAATTGCCGATTATTTTTTTTCCTTCTTTGGTCAATACCGATTCGGGATGAAACTGGACACCCCACACCGGAAATTCTCTGTGTTTCACCCCCATTATTTCTTTTTCCTTCGTTACGGCAACCACGTCAAGCGAATCCGGAACATTATTTTTATCGATAACGAGAGAATGATATCTCGTCGCGATAAATGGATTTTCCACACCTTCGAAAATTCCCTTGCCGCTGTGATAAATCATAGAGGTTTTGCCGTGCATAAGTCTGTCCGCCCTCACTATTTTTCCCCCAAACGCCGTCCCTATACACTGATGTCCCAGGCATACGCCCAGTATCGGTTTTTGTCCGGAAATCTTCTTTATCATTTCCACGGAAATACCGGCTTCCCCGGGAGTGCAAGGACCGGGGGAAACAATTAATTTCTCAAATCTGATTTTTCCCAATTCCCCGATGGAAATCTCATCGTTGCGATAAACAAGAGGTTTGTAACCCAACTCGCCTATATACTGGACTATGTTATATGTGAAGGAATCGTAATTGTCTATCAATAAAATCATATGTTCTCCCGGGATTAATTCTTGAATGTCTCCGCCAATTCAATGGCTTTTATCATCGCTCTCGCTTTATTGACGGTTTCGAAAAATTCTTTCTCGCCGACCGAATCCGCTACAATGCCGGCGCCCGCCTGTATAAATGCCTTTTTTCCCTTGACGACCATCGTTCTTATCGCAATGGCGGAATCCAGGTTTCCCGAAAAACTGAAATACCCGATGGCGCCGGAATATATACCCCTTTTTTCTTCTTCAAGTTCGTCTATTATCTGCATAGCTCTTATTTTTGGGGCGCCGCTCACCGTTCCGGCCGGAAATGTCGCTTTAACCAGGTCATATATGTCAAATCCTTA
>JAQUNG010000124.1 GCA_028717725.1 bacterium
GGAAAAAGGTTTTATTAAGTGAGATTCTTCTGCATATGCTTGTTGTTTTTTGCGGTTCCTGTATCCCGGGGCGACGCCGCGGACAGCCTCAGGATTATATGCCTTGCCCCCGATGCGAACGAAATAATATTCGATATAGGCGCCGACAGATATCTCGTCGGAATAACCGATGAATGCGATTACCCTCCCGCTTCACGTGAAATACCAAAAGTGGGAAGCTTTTCATTCCCGTGCGTTGAGTCCATTGTCGTTAAGGACCCCGACGTAATAATAACTTCCGGGCTTGAACAGAGCAGGCTGAACGGGGATTTGAAAAAACTTGGTTTTAAGACGCTGGAAGTCTTTCCTTCCGGCCTGGAAGGGATGTTTGACGCTTACAGAAAAATAGGGGAGATATGCGGAATGGAAGATAAGGCTGAAAAATGCGTGCGCCGGATCAGGGAATCCGCGAGAGAGATAAAGTTGAAATCTTCAAAATTCAATTATACCCCCAAGATTTATCTGGAGATATGGGACACCCCTCTGATGACCGTTTCGGGAGAATCTTTCCTGAACGAGATAATCGAAATCGCGGGAGGTGTCAACATAACCGGGCAGTATCCCCGGGCATATTGCAGGATAAACCCGGAAGTCGTTATAAAACAGGACCCTGATATTATAATAATACTGCACGGTAATTCCAATGCCGTGTTTTCCAGGGCGGGATGGCAGAATATATCGGCGGTAAAGAACGGATATGTCTTTGATGATATAGACCAGGACACGCTTGTAAGAGTGGGCCCGAGGTTGGCTGACGCCCTGGAGCAGGTGTATCTGAAAGTAAAAAGGTATAATGATGAAAAACTCCGCTAAAAACAAAGGAGCCTATTTCTTTTTATTGGCCGCCTTATTGATTTTACTGTTTATAGTATCGCTTTCAGTAGGGCCTGTAACTATAAGCCTAAAAGATACATATGCATATTTCTTTGGCCAATACAACCCCGTAGTCCAGCTTCGTTTGATGAGAGCTGTAATGGCTGTTATAACCGCATGCGGCCTTGCTGCCGCGGGCGTTATTCTTCAGGGCCTTTTAAGGAACCCTCTTGCCGACCCGTATGTACTCGGTATTTCAGCCGGTTCGGCAACAGGGGCTGTCATAGCAATAATATCCGGCCTGAACATGTATATTTTTATACTTCCGGTTCCCATGTTATTTGCTTTTATAGGAGCCGTCATATCTATATTCGTGGTTTACAGGCTCGCGATTTTCAGGGGCAGGCTGTCGGTCCAGAACCTTGTGCTTGCGGGCATAGCCGTCAATGCTCTTTTATCAAGCCTTCTTCTTTTTACGATCTATGCCTCGAGAACCGAAGCGGTCCATGGTATCGTATGGTGGCTGCTGGGAAGCTTCCAGTTATTTGAGGCGAAGGTGCTGGTATTTTCCGGCAGTGTGGTATTTATCTGCCTTTTGGCGTCGGTGCCTTTCTTAAAGGAACTGAATGCCATATCCCTGGGCGAAGATACGGCGGTTTATGTCGGGGTTAATGTGGAATTTCTGAAAACCTATTTTTTTGTTATTGCCGGTATCCTCACGGCTGCTATCGTTTCAAGCGTGGGGATGATAGGTTTTGTCGGGCTTGTTATCCCGCATATCGCAAGAAAGCTGTTTGGCCCGGACACAAGGTATCTTTTCGGCTTTTCGATTCTGATAGGGGCGATATTCCTTATCCTTTCGGATATTTTCTGCCGCATGGTATTTGCCCCGGCGGAATTGCCGGTAGGAGTCGTTACTTCGCTGGTAGGGGCGCCTTTCTTTATTTTTGTGCTTATAAAAACGAGAAATGAACAATGAATGAACTGTTAAAACTGGAATCTGTGTCGGCCGGGTACGGGCCCGTGAATGTTCTCTCCGGCGTATCTTTTTCCGTGGAAAAAGGGGCATTTGCCGTAGTGGCCGGCCCAAACGGCTCGGGGAAAACCACTTTGGTCCGCGCCCTGGGCAACAGCATAAAGATAACCGGCGGGAAGATATCTTATATGGGCAGGGATATCGGGGATTTCAGCAGCAAGGCCTATGCCCGCGAGATGACGGTCGTTCCCCAGGAGTCAAAAATAATCTATGACTACAGCGTTGAAGAATATATCTCTATGGGAAGATATCCCTACACCGGGTTCTGGGGTTACCTGGCGAAAGAGGACAGCGAGGAAATCGAATCGGTCGTTTTGAGGTGCGAAATCGAAAATCTCAGGAATACACCCATCAATAACCTGAGCGGCGGCGAAAGGCAGATGGTTTTTCTTGCAAGAGCGCTGTGCCAGAGAACAAATATCCTCATTATGGATGAACCACTGACGTATCTTGATATAAAACACCAGAAATTAATAATGAACATATTGAAGATGATTAACGGCGCCCTGGGGACTACCGTTATTCTGATAGCGCATGAGCTGAACCCTGTCCTGGAATACAGCTCCGAAATAATACTTCTGAAAGACGGGAAAATTTTTGACAAGGGCGCGGCGGAAAAAGTCGTGACAGGAGAAAAACTTTCCAGGCTTTATGAAACCGATGTGCGGGTCGAGTCTTATAAGGGAAGGCTCATAATATACTGAGGTTCAGTCATAAAGCTCGAAAACCACCTCAAGGCTGAACATTATTTCGCTCTGGTCTATCCCGTTCGGGAACGGCGGAAAATGCTTGGACGCCTCTTTTATCGATTCCAGCGCCGCATTGTTGAATTCCTCTAAATTCGACTTGTTAGCTTTGGGTATGTTGATATAAGTCAGCCGCCCTTTGTTATTCAGGCAGAAAACAACGAGCACTTTTGCCTCTATGCCCTGTTTTTTTGCGATTTCGGGATATTTCAGCCTTACATAAGCTTTTACGATGGAATCCAGGTCAAGGGTATATTTTTTTATCATTGCAGCCTGGGGCGCAAATTCTTTTTTCGCTTTTTCGATTGTTTTTTTATCCTGTTCGCCGTCTATTTCTTTTTTCTGTGTTCTGGGCTGTTCTATTTTCTTGCGGACAGTCTGGCTTATGGACTCGCTCCTGGGTTTTTCGGTCTGGACGTTCACGGCGGGGGAGACATCGGGTACGGCAACGGTCTTCGGGGCGGGAAGCGGAGCCTGCGGCTGGTAAAAAAGCACTTCAATATATTTCTCCTTTCTTCCCAGCGACGCGAGCCGTCTTATAGTGGGAGATGCGCCCAGGACTATAAAATGCAGCGATATGGAAATTAAAAGTGACAGCAGCAGCAACCTGTCTCTAAAAAGAGAAACCATAAATTTTCCAAAGTTAACAGTTTGTTTTATACTATTAAATATGAATTTCCGAAAATATCAAGAAAGAAATACATTGACATTATAGACGTTTTTTTTATAATTTGTAATAAGTTCTTTGTTTTTTTAGCGTTCAGATGAGGGAAATTCCGTGAAAGTCGGAAGCTGGGCCGCAACTGTAATCGGTTTTTAAGCCGAAAGCCAGAATGCCTTACCTGAAAAAACAATTCTCCGGTGCCGAGAAAGCAGCCCGATCTCTGAGTGAGGAGAATCGGGTTTTTTTATGCTTTATAACCGGAGGGAAATATGAAAGGGGTATTTATGAAAAAATTGCTTCCGGCATTTCTCTCCGCCTGCTTTATCGCATTTGTTTCCTCAAATGCGTTCTGCTGGGTTGAAGATTTCAGCTCCGACCCGGGCTGGAACTATGCGGGGGAATCCGGCGTCTCGCTGTTTTCATGGGACGGGGCTTCCGGCGCGGTGAACGCGCAATGGAGCTCCGATAAGCTCACGACTCGCTACTACACGTCGCTGGGCGCCGATGTAACCGAGAACTCGTCTTTTAAGTTCGGCTGTGACATACAGCTCAATTCTCTGGCGCAGAACCCGTGGGGTATGGAGATAGCCTTCGGCCTGTTCAACTCGAATAATACCGGCGGCAACAGGACAGGTTATTATGACGGCGACTTTAACTACCATACCGGCGACACCGTCAATACGCTGGAAATGGATTATTTCCCTTATCAGGACG
>JAQUNG010000125.1 GCA_028717725.1 bacterium
GCTTTCTACAACAAAATCCTTTAAAAACGGGAATAATCGCTTTGCGCCAAGCTGTTTAACCGACAGAGCCATTTCCGCTCTTCTGGCCAAAGATTCTTCCGGCTGAGAAAAATTATCGGCCAGATTTCTTATCGTATCGTCCCATTCACCCAGAAACGTCTGGAACACGCCCGGCAAATACTCAATTTCGCGAATCCTTATTTTTTTCTCGGTATCGTCTTTTTTCCAGGCGTAAAACAAATCTTTGGTATACAATTTTAACCATCGATAGTGAATGAGTATTTCCGGATTCAATCTTTTCTTTTCATTGTCTTTTATATAAGCTTCAAAAGCGCTTTTTAATTCCTGTCCACGAGAAATTAATGAGGCTATATTCTCTTTCGATGCCGGCGAACAACCGGCACGCAAAGCCTCAACTTCTTTTAGTTCCCCCCCCCATGCCGGCATTAATTTAAACCGTATCGTTTTAGTTAATTGATATTTTCCCATAAGATTAAACTCCTTTTTTTGTGCTTTTACAACCAGTGTTACACCTTGAAATTAAAATAAAACGGGATATCCCATTTTTTCATAAAAAACACCCTCTGCAGCCTATATCCGCAAAGGGTTCAATTTATAAATGTCCGGTTATCAAACGCGGAACAAACTTTCTACAATCCCATATTACAACTATAGGCATAAAACTCAAGATTTTATTTTCATACTATCATAGACCTACGACAGCATACTGTCGCCAGTACAAAAATATTTTGGCTTTTCCAATCTTGTCAATAGATAGAAAATACAGGGGAAAATCATATTGTCAATTAATTAAACAGCCTGAGGGGTTGCGGCCTGCTCTTTTTATACAACTCCACTATCTTATCATCCAGATTTTTTATGGACGGGTCTTCTTTGCTTTTGACGATTTTATATTTGATATAGTAGGTGTAGTGGATGTTATTGGCTTCGAGGATGCTGTTGAGTTCTTCGTGTTTGAAAATCCAGGCGGGGTCGTAAGTGACCATTAAATGATTTGTTTTACCTTCCCGGGCGTATGCGCGTATATCATCTACAATATTCTGAAGTTGTTTTTTATTATAAAACCTTATCCCCTGTATAACCATAACCGCAATGACACACACTATTACCGCAAGAATTATAACCGAAGTAGGTTTTTTCATATCCAACCTCCTTAATAAAGACGCCCGGGCGTTTTCAAAAAGGGCAACCACCCCTGTTTCATATCATATTATGCTTCAATATCCGAAGCCTGATAATCCACGGGCCGGTCGCTGTATTCCGGGTCGTCTAGCAACTCCAGAACATGGCTCTGGACTTCGTTGATTTTATCCAGTGTGATAACAGGGTCCGTAATAACGAAATTTTCACCCGTCTTGGAATTCTCATAAACAATGAATTTCTTGCCGGTTTCCTTCTCCGTGATATTATCTATCACGATAAACACTTTTTTCCGCTCAAGCATCAGTCCGAGGATATAACTGACATTTATTTTGGCGGGGTCGTTCGAATGCATTATTTTCCTAAGCAGGTTTTCCGCCGAATTCTTCTTAATCGCTTCCTGTTTAATCTCGGGCGGCCTCACCTTAAACACCCCTTTCCAGTAAATTGTTTTGCCAAAGGGGGGCGTTTCTTTCTGCCAGCACGCGCCGCATATATCGCGCCTCTCTCCGGCTTCCTCTTCTTCGGCATAAACAAACACCGTGTTGCAGATATCTCCGTCCTTAAACTCGGCGCCGCATACGTCGCAATTTTTGTGCCTTTTCTCTATCTCCCAGTTCATTTCTTTTCCTGCTCTTTTTTATCATCTTTTTCCGCGGCCGGTTTTTTTATTTCATCGGCGTAATTCAACCTGAGGTTTGTCAGAAGAAGTTCGAGCGTTTTTTGTTCGTTTTGCGTCAGGTTCCCTTTTGTTTTTTCCTCCAGGATTTCGAGCAGGTCTATCGAAACCTTCGCGGTTTCCATATTTTTCTCGATTTTTCCGTTAAAGGGATTCGCCACTTTCCCCATAGCCTGCATAGCGGAATTGCCGAGCATGGATACCAGCCCGATAAACTGTATTTCCTTTTTTTTATCCTGATTCAAATCCATTTCCCTTCCCTCCCGTTAAAACTCTATCGCCAAAGGACTGGTAACAACCGTAACAGGCCCCTGACCGAAATATTTATCTATGCATTTTTCTATATCGGCTTTTGTCACTTTCTTTATATTTTTGGGGTATTCCACGCTGAAATTCAGCCCCCTGCCGTATCTTAAGTTCAGCGCCGCGTCCGCCGCCTGTTCCTCGTTGGTCTGCAGACCCATCTGATGCATCGTCACGCAGATGTTTTTCGCCACTTCCAATTCTTCATCCGTGAAATCCTTGTTCCTAAGGCGGTCGAACTGCGCGTTCATCTTATCGAGAACCTGCTGTATTTTGTCGGGTGATGTTTCGGCTATAACAGTGAATGTGCCCGTTTTCAGCCTGGGCAAAAACTGGGCATGAACCATATAAACCAGTTTGTCGCTGCCCCTCAGCGCTTCATGCAGCCAGCCGCCCGGGTAATCGATTCCCGACACGAGGCTGTCAATCACGTCAAAACTGTAATAATATTCTGAATTAAGGTCGCACGAGGGATAAACCTGTATGATAACGGCGTTGTTTTTCGTAGTTTTTTTCTGGACGATTTTATAATTCTCCGGAGGAGCGAAACCCGGAATGTCTTTTTCTTTAAATCTGTCCGTCCGCCACTCATGGAGTTCTTCGTTAATTATGTTCAGAGTCTTTTTTAAATCTATATCCCCGAACACCGCCAATGTGCAGTTGTCGGGTTTTATATATCGGGTGTAAAGGTTTTGAAGGTCCGAGCGGGTTATATTTTCAATCGAAATTTGCGAGCCTATCAGCTCCATCCCGTAAGGATGTTCCCCAAAATAGGTTTTTCTCGCCAGTATAGCGGCTTCCGTCAGGGGGTTATCGTTAAGGCGTTCGATGGAAGAAAGTATAAGCCTTCTCTGTTTTTCGATTTCGATGCCGTTGAAATTCGCTTTCGAAACTATTTCCTTCAATATGTTCAGCCCTTCCTTAATCTCATCTCTCAAGACCGATATCCCGATTATTATATTGTTACTGCCGGCGCTGACCGAAACGTTGCCTCCTATCTTGTCTATACGCTCCGCCATACGGGAGGCGCTTATTTCCTCAGTGCCTTTGTCCATAACCGAAGCCATGAAATTAAAGATGCCGGAATTGTCTTTGTTTTCCTCTATCAGACCCCCTTTAAAACATGCGACTATGGCAACCGTAGGCGTGGAAGGATTGTTTTTCATAAGGAGCTTCACCCCGTTACTCAGGCTGAATTCCCGGACTTCGGATACCGCCTCTTTTTCCTTCTCATCAACCGGGGCAGCCGCTTCCTTTTTCGCCACGGAAACTTCAATGAGGTTGTCCCCGTCAAAATATTTCCGAGCCACCCTCTTTAAATCGTCGGAACTGACATCGAGAATCCCCTTAAGGTAGCGTTTTGTGAAGAAAGGATCTCCCGATACGAGATAAGACGTGCCGATATCGGAAGCCTGCGACTCGATTTCTCTCAGGCGGAAAATATAATTCGTCACAATCATTTTCTTGGCTTTTTCTATGACCGTTTTTTTAACGCCTTTTTCCTTTACATGTCTTATTTCCTTAAGCACGGCGTGGCGCGCCGCGGAAACCTTATTCGATTCCAACACCGAATAAATATAAAAATATCCGGGAGCGTAAGCCGGTGTAAAAGACGCAGACCTTATGACATCAACCAGTTCCCTGTTGTGTTTTATCTCTTTCTGGAAAACGGAGCTTTCGCCCGCAGACAGTATTTCCCCCAGCAGGTCCAGAGCGTA
>JAQUNG010000126.1 GCA_028717725.1 bacterium
CTTTCCACGGTTTTATTGTCGGCAAAGAACCTCTTTTCCCGATTCTTTTTATAACAATCGCCTGCGGAGCCGTATCCGGGTTTCATTCGCTGGTGGCTTCAGGCACAACTTCAAAGCAGATAGCTTCGTTTAAAGACGCCAAATTTATCGGTTACGGCGGCATGTTGTTTGAAGCGGTGATTGCGGTAATCGCGCTTATTGCCGCGGGTTATATGGCGGGCCGCGCGGGCGGAAGCGGAAGCGCTGTTGAAATATTTGCGAACGGTATAGGTGTTTTTCTCTCAAAATTCGGGATTTCCGAAGAAACTGGCGTCATATTCGCTTCGCTGGCCGTAGCTTCGTTTCTTTTAACGACTCTCGATACCGCGGCCAGGCTGGCGAGATACGCTTTCCAGGAGTTTTTTGAAAAAAGTGTAAAAAATAATGGTCAGCCCGTTCTGGCCAAAAACAGGTATATAGCGACTTTAATAACGGTGTCCGTCAGCGCGGTCCTTATATTCGGCGGCGGCGTTGAGGAAATGTGGCCGATATTCGGTTCCTCCAACCAGCTTCTCGCGTGCCTTGCCCTGCTTGCGGTTACGCTCTGGATGTCGAAGATGTCAAGGCCGAAGTGGTTTTTAATCGGGCCTTTTATTTTTATGCTTATAGTTACCCTTTCATCGCTGGCGATACTGGCGGCCAATAATTTCAGAATGGGGAATTATCTGCTTGCCGCCATTTCCGCGTTTCTTCTGGCGGTTGCGGTTTTGCTTGTGGCTAATTCCGGTAAAATAATGCTAAAAAAAGGAAAAATATCTTGAATTCCCGGGAACGCGCGCTGAGAAAAGAGATTGTTTTTATTGGAAAACTGATGCACGATAAAGGTTTTGTTTCCGCTTCGGACGGGAATATCGCCTGCCGTCTTTCGAGCCGCAGGATAATATCCACGCCCTCGGGAAAGTCCAAAGGTTTGCTTGACGCGAAAGATATGACGGTAACGGATTTAAACGGGAAAAAGATTTCGGGCACGGGGAAGCCGACATCCGAACTCAGACTGCATCTTGCCGCGTTCAAGGAGAGAGAAGATATCATGGCCTCAATACATTCTCACGCCCCGTTTTCCGTCGCCTGCACCGTAGCGGGAATAAATCTTAAAAAGATTGTCCTTCCGGAAGCTTATATGATTTTCGGCAAAGTTCCCGTTACCCGTTACGCAACCCCGTCCAGCGGCGAAAGTCCGAAAGCGGCTTTGGAATTCATAAAAAAATGCGATGCGATGATAATAGACAGGCACGGAACGTTTACCGTCGGCAAAACCCTGACGGAAGCTTATATGAAACTTGAAAAACTCGAACATTTCGCGTTTATGATGTTTATGTGTTCGCTGAAGGGGCGTGTTAAGGTTCTGAATAAGGAACAGATTAAAAAAATAGATAAGATCAGAAAAGAGTATGGGGTCGATACAAGAAGGTATTTGCCGTAATGAAAGATTTCCGCCGCCTTCTGATTGTCCTTGCTGTTGTCCTTTCGGCTATGACGACAAGGGCGTTTACCGATGACAGGGAACAGATAGAACTGCTTAAAGCGCAGATAGAATTTATGAAAAAACAGCATGAGGAGGAAATGGAGATTCTGCAGAAGCGCCTGCAATCGCTGGAAGAGCGGGTATCCAGGATTGGCGCCGCGGACCGGGATATCCGGAGCGTAATCACAGAGGCGGAAGAAAAGAAAACCGCCGAAACTAAAGAGGAAATTGCGGGGGAAGAAGGGATTCCCGCGGCGGTTTTAACAGCGAAAGTTTCCGCTCCCGGTACGCTTCCCGAAAAGAAAGACGCGGCTCCGCACAAAGATATTCTGAAATCAAGCGCTCCTTTCTTCGACAATCTGCCTTCCTATGTGACCAAAGGGTTTGAATTTCACGGATATCTTCGTTCAGGTTTCGGGATTAACGGAAACGGCGGAGACCAGATAGCTTTTATTGCGCCGGGCGCGGATGCGAAATACAGGCTGGGCAACGAAACGGAAACATACGGGGAATTAGCGTTCGTAAACAATTTCAAGCCGGAACAACAGGACGGAGCCCGGTTTAAACTTCAGGTAAGGGTCGCATTTCGCACGGACCAGTTGAAAAACTGGGCTTTGGATGACGATAAATTTATGATAAGAGAATCGTTTGTCGAGGCCTCCAATCTGGGATGGGATTGGTCTCCCGACATTAAATTCTGGGCAGGACAAAGATTTTACAGGAGACACGATATACATATAAACGATTTTTATGTGTTTGATATGAGCGGTTACGGCGGCGGCGTGGAGGATATAACATTGCCATTTGATGACGCAAAACTGGCTGTTGCTTATATAGGCGGCTCCACGGATAATTATGAATTTCCGCGCAGAGGCAGGATAGCGAAAAATACGATTGATATGAGAGTTTATGATGTGACGGTTCCTTTCGGCAAAGGGACGTTCTGGCTGGCTCCTTCCGGCGTGGAAGGAGATAGTTACGAAAATAACGGCGAAGAAATCAGATACCCCGGTTCAGGAGGATTGGCCGCCGGATTTATGCATATCCACGAATATAACCCGATAGGTTATAACCAGATGACAATTCAATACGGTAAGGGAAGTAGTTCGAATTTTGTTCCCACTCTTCAGGATCCCGTTCCCGGCCTTAAGGATTCATGGCAGTGGAGATTTACCGAAAGCAATGTTATCCAGGCCGGCGAACATTTCACGATGATGAGTGACTTTATTTATCAGGTGAAAGACGAGGGACAGAAAGGAGATTCAAAGATAACGTGGATTTCGGCGGGCGCGAGGCCTATATACTGTTTTACCGAAAACCTTGCGATTGCCGTGGAAGGGGGAGTTGATTATGTGGATAATGAACTGGAATCCTGCCATGGTATATTGTATAAATTAACGGTTGCGCCGGAAATAAGAATAGACAATACGTTTTTCGGCCGTCCCGTAATCCGCGCTTATTTTACATACGCCCGTTGGACAAGCGGGTTTAAAGGGCTTATCGGCGGGTCCGCTTATGAAACTGACAAAGACGGGATATCGGTAGGTTTACAGGCTGAGGCCTGGTGGTAGAATGTATTTCCCGACATCCGGGGAATTTCGGGTTTTTTTCCGGTCATATCCGCGCCGAAAAATCGTTTCCTCTGACGCAGTTTGTAACTTCGGAACCGGAAGGGATTTTTGTCCCCGGAAAAATCATGCAATCACGAAGCAGGCAATTGTCGCCGATAACACAGTTGTCTGCCACGATGACGGTTCCGCTTATTTTTGCGCTTGCCGGCACAACCGATCCTTTACCCGTGTAACGTACGGCTGATGAGGGAAGAGGCAAAAGATCGTTAATCCATCGGGGATTCCCGTTGTGAAGGATATCTTTGTTCGCGCGAAAAAGATTTGCGGGCGTGCCTATATCTATCCAGTATCCGCCGGATTCGTATCCCGCCAGGCTTCCTGATTCGACGAGGCCGGGATATACGTCCCTGCAGATGTTGGAGTATTCCGGCTTGATGATACCGAATATTTCGGGGCTCATGACGTGTATTCCAGAGAACATATATTTCAAAACGGAATTTTTCGCGCCGGCCGGTTTCCCGAGGAATCTTGTTATGCGGCTGCCGGTGTCCGTTTCGATAATGCCGAATTTTTCCTGTTCCGGATCTTTCCTCAGAGCGAGCGTGGACAGGGCTTTGCTGCGCATATGGAAATCTTTCAGATGCCGGAAATCGATATCAAACAGGATATCGCAGTTTATCACGAAAAAAATGTCATTCTTCAGAAA
>JAQUNG010000127.1 GCA_028717725.1 bacterium
ATGTTCGGCGCGAAATGGGTAGTCGACAGCGCGGTCAAAATCGCCGAAAATTTCAATGTCAGCCAGTCTCTTATCGGCGCGACCGTTGTTGCCTGCGGAACTTCATTTCCCGAACTTGTAACTTCGATTGTCGCCGTCTGCAGAAAAAATTCCGATATTGCCGTGGGAAATATTATCGGTTCAAATATTTTCAATGTGTTTTTAGTGCTGGGCGTCAGTTCTCTTATAAGGCCGATTCCTTTTCAACTTAAGATGAATATGGATGTAAGCGTATGTATTTTTTCGTCTGCTTTGCTGTTTGTTTTTATGTTTACAGGGAAAAAACACCGGCTTGACAGGTGGGAAGGCGCGGTATTCGCGCTGACATACATATGTTATATCTGCTATATAATTATCAGGAAATGATTGTTGCCGGGAGGTGTGAGTATGATAAGAAATATTTTATTGGCTTTTATTCCGGTGTTTGTCGCGGTTGACGCTATCGGAGTCCTTCCGATATTCGCTTCTCTGACAAAGGATATCGGCAGAAAAGAAAGAATGTCGATTATTATTCAGTCTATGGTCACCGCGGTGTGTCTTGCCGTAGGTTTTGTTTTTCTCGGGAAATTCGTTTTCAGATTTCTCGGTATTACGGTATCCGATTTTATGATAGCCGGAGGTTCTATTCTTTTCTGCATAGCCATTATAGATATTCTCACTTCCGAAAAGCGCCGGCGTGTGCCTTCGAGGGAAATAGGCGCTGTTCCGATAGGGACTCCGCTTATAGTGGGCCCCGCGGTCCTTACCACATCGCTGGTGATAATCGCGGAATACGGCTTGTTGGCGAGCCTGATATCCATTTTGACGAATATACTGCTTGCGGGACTGATATTTTCGCTTTCTGACGTTATGATAGAGAAACTGGGGATAGCCGGAAGCAAAGCGTTATCGAAAATAATGGCTCTTCTGCTCGCTTCGATTGCGGTGATGATGATAAGGAAAGGAATGATGCTGATCCTGAGTTAATATTTAGGGAATGTTTATGAAAACCGCTTTAATTATTTTTATATTTACATATATAGTCATTGCCGTCCAGAACCTGCCGCGGATTTATATCAGCCGTCCGTCAGGCTCGCTTCTCGGGGCGGTTTTTATGGTTTTATTCGGCGTACTTTCGTTCGAAGAGGCATTGGCGGCGATCGATTTTAAAGTTGTTCTCTTCATTCTCGGTATGATGATTATAGTGGCGTATCTTGAGATTTCCGGTTTTTTCGAGGTTGCCGAAAATTATATTTTGAGGAGAGCGAAAAACGGGTTGAACCTTCTTTTTCTTCTCGTTTTTTCGTCCGGACTGTTTTCGGCGCTTTTTATGAACGATACAATGTGCCTTATGCTGACGCCTGTAGTGCTGAGAGTAACGACGAAGGCCGGCCTTAACCCCGTCCCTTATCTTATCGCGCTGGCCACATCGTCGAATATCGGAAGCGTTATGACTATCATAGGGAATCCGCAGAATATGCTCATAGGATTATATTCCGATATAACTTTCCTTAAATTTTTTATGATACTTGCTCCCGTGGGCATAATAGGTTTATTTATAAACTTTGCGGTTATCTGGATGATATACAGAAAAGATATCAATAAAGAACCGATAAGAATCGCGCGTAACGGGATACCCGGTAAAATACAGAAAAAACTTATGATTTTTTCTTTCGCGGCGGTTTTTATGCTGATTGTTTTTCTTTCCCTCGGTTATAATCCGCCGGCGGTCGCTATGGTTTGCGCCTGTTTTCTTATATTGGCCGGGGCGACCAAACCGCGGAAGGTTTTGGAAGAAGTTGACTGGACTTTACTGCTTTTGTTCAGCGGACTGTTTATTGTGATGAGAGGGGTTGAAAAATCTGGAATAACCGAATTGATTCTGGGAAATGTCCGGAAATACACTGCCGAAACCGAGTTCTGGAATATGATTCAGGTTACCATTACATCCGTAATTTCTTCCAATATAATAAGCAATGTGCCGGCGGTTGTGCTGATATCCAATATTTTTTCGGGTCTGCTGATGTCGAACTCTTTCTGGCTGACGCTTGCAATGGCTTCGACCCTCGCGGGGAACCTGACTGTTATAGGTTCCATAGCCAATATAATTGTTTTTGAATCGGCTAAAGAGAAAGTGAACGTGGGTTTTCTCGAATATCTGAAAGTGGGGTTGCCGCTGACATTTTTCACTATCCTTGCAGGTATTGCGGTAATAACGGTTATTTGCTGAGATATGAAGGCAGAAGGTTATATATCGGTTAAAGGCGGTAAGGTCTGGTATGGGATTGCGGGCGCCGGTAAAAAGGGCATCCCCCTCTTAACTCTTCACGGCGGTCCCGGCGCGACTCACGATTATCTTGAACCGCTGGAAAAACTTGCCGATGAGAGGCCCGTTATTTTTTATGACCAGTTGGGAAGCGGAAACTCAGACCGGCCCAAAGATAACTCTCTATGGACGGTCGAAAGGTTTGTCGAAGAGTTAAAGCAGGTGAGGGAAACCCTGATGCTTAAAAAAGTTCATCTGCTCGGCGTGTCGTGGGGGACGATGCTTGCGGCCCGTTACATTATTGATTTAAGGCCGGAAGGCGTTGTAAGTTTAATTCTTTCGGGTCCGGTTCTGAACGCGGAACGGTTCACGTCCGATGCCCGGAGCTATCTGTCCGGTCTTTCGGAAAAAGACAGGCAGGTTGTATTCGAGAGCGAAGCAAGAGGCAGATATGATTCCAAGGAATATACAGACGCTATGATGAACTTTTACAGGCTTCATGTATGCCGTCTTGACCCGTGGCCCGGCTGCCTTAACAGGACTTTTGAAAAAATGGGCGCTGATGTTTACAATTATATGTGGGGGCCCAGCGAATTCACGGTTACGGGCACGTTAAAAGGGTTTGACGTAACGGATAAACTTAAAGATATAGGCATGCCTGTGTTATTTACCTGCGGACGATATGATGAAGCGTCGCCCGCCGCGACAAAATATTATCATAATTTACTTCCCGGTTCTGAAATTCATATATTCGAAGGCGCTTCCCATGGCCATATCATCGAAAAAACCGGTGAATTTATCAGTGTGGCCCGCGGGTTCCTGCGCCGCGCGGAAAAAAACAAATAAAAACTCCGGTTGTATTTTCTCCTATGTTAAAATATTGTTTCTATATGGGTTTTTGACGAACAAACTTTAAAATAAAAGGGAATAAAAAGGGCAAACAGGTGTCTAACTTGGTAAAATTACAGGTTTTCTGTTAGCATACCAATTCAATGAGATATGATATCCGATGAAAAGATTTGTATCTATATTTATTTTTATCATTTTCTCCTGCGTTTTTTCCTCCGGCGCCGCGCCGGCAGAAACTCTTACATGGGAAGAATGCGTGAGAGAAGCCGCTGCCGTTAACCCCGACCTTTTCGCGGCTGAAGCAAAAATAAATCAGGCTCTGGCGAGTAAAGGGATAGCGAGAAGCCCTATGCTTCCGCAAATAAGCACTGACCTGAGCGGGAGAAAAAATAAACCCGCAGGGACCCAGGAAAAGAAAGACACGTTCGCTTATTCCATCAGCGGAAGTCAGCTTATATTTGACGGATTTAAAACGTCCAACAATGTGGCCGAAGCGAACCAGAATCTGCTAGCCAACCAGTATGACTATGCCGTTGTGTCCTCTAATGTCCGAGATCGGAAG
>JAQUNG010000128.1 GCA_028717725.1 bacterium
CCGGACCAGCTTGGATCCGAAGTGATTGCTTCCCTGCCCACCGCGTTAAAGGCGATGCCCTGAGCGCTGAGTTTTGCGGTCGAGGCTATAATAACCGCGGATTTCACTTCATCGGGATAATCTATAACCCATTGCAAAACCTGCATCCCCCCGAGCGACCCCCCGATGACGGACAAAAGCTTTTTTATCCCCAGACGGTCGATTAATTTTTTCTGGGCGTTTACCATATCCCTTACCGTAATGAGGGGAAATGCGGTCCCGTACGGCTTGTTCGTTTTTTTGTCTATCGAACCGGGCCCCGTAGAACCTTTGCAGCCGCCTATGATATTGGAACAAATGACAAAATATTTATCCGTGTCTATCCCTTTTCCCGGACCGATAAATATATCCCACCAGCCGGGTTTTTTGTCGTCGTCGGAATGGACGCCGGCGGCGTGAGCGTCTCCGGAAAGGGCATGCGTCACCAGTATAGCGTTATCCCTGCCGGAATTGAGTTTCCCGTAAGTTTCATAGCAGATATCAAACGGAGACAGTTTTCCTCCGCACTCTAATTCAAGGGAATCGAATGTTGCCGTTTCGGGTTTTACCCGCCCTGCCGACTGTATTTTTCTGTTTTCTTCCATCCCGCACGCACCTTTTAATATCTTGCATAAAAAAACCTGATGCGGCAAAAAGCATCAGGTCTGAAAAACATTAAACCTACGCTTTAGCGCTTATTTTATGTGGTCGCAAGTTGTAGCTTAAATCACCACTATCGGTAAATATAATGCCGGCGGCGGTGTTTGTCAATGAAAACATTATTTATCCATTAAAGTCCTGATATCTTTCTTTAATATCTTCCCCGTGGGTGTTCTCGGAAGTTCCTTCTCTATCCTGACCAGATGCGGAATTTTATAAGAAGCCAGTTTCCCCTTGCAGAAATCTGTCAGGTCGCCCGGCTTTGCCTGATAACCGTCTTTCAGGGTAACAAAAGCAACGGCTTTTTCCCCCCTGTGCTTATCCGGGACTCCCACGACAGCCGCATCCCTCACCGCGTCATGCCTGTATAGAACCTGTTCTATTTCTCTCGGATAAATATTCAGTCCGTGCGACAATATCATATCTTTTTTTCTGTCTATTATGTAAAGATATCCATCTTCATCCACTTTGCCTATGTCTCCGGTAAAGAGCCAACCGCCTCTTATGGTATTCGCGGTTTCCTGTTCAAGATTCAGATAACCCTTCATTACATTGGGCCCTTTGACAATAATTTCGCCTTCCTTACCCGCCGGCAATTCTCTTTCGTCGTCATCCACAATCTTTATCTTTACATTTTCTAACGGCAGGCCGACAGAACCCACTTTCCTTTTACCGTATAAAGGATTGACCGAAACCACGGGGGATGCTTCCGACAAACCGTAACCTTCCATCAAAGGCAACCCTGTGTTTTTCTCGAAATTTTTCAGCACTTCCTCGGACAAAGGAGCTGACCCCGAAATACAGAACCTTATTCCGAGTATCTTCCTTATAAACCATGGAACTCTTTTTTCAGACAGCAGATGGAATATCTGAGGTATACCCACAAAGCCGGTTATTCTTCCGAATATTATCGCTTTTATAACCCTGTGGAAAGGCCTGACCGATTCAATCAGGATGAACGAGGCTCCGGCAACCAGAGGTGTCAGAATGCATACGGTAATGGTAAACGAATGGAAAAGAGGAAGCACGACGATAAACCGGTCTCTTTTGCGGACATTGAGCACTTTCAGGCAGGCCCTGATATTCGAAACCAGGTTGAAATGGGTTAAAACCGCCCCCTTGGGAAAACCTGTCGTGCCGGACGTATATATTATCACGGCGGCGTCGTCCGGGGAAACATCTCTGTTTTTTACAGTTTCTTTCTTAAAAACCGACTTATAATCTATATCCCCTTTTTCTTTGACGCCCCGGCCAATGACAATAAGGACGGGTTTGTTTTCCATCCGGGAGACGGCTTTTTCAACGACATCATAATATTTAGAGGAAACAACAACGGCTTTCGCCAGCGAATCGGAAAGAATATATTTTACTTCATCCGCGACGAGAAAATTATTTATGGGAACAGCGCAGGCCCCTGCTTTCAATAACCCGAAAAAAGAAATAATGTATTCGGGGCAGTTTCCGGTCATTATCGCGACCCTGTCACCTTTTGCGATGCCTGTTTCGGCGATTAAGCCGGCCGCGAATCTGCCGGACAGACCGTCAAGAGCACGGTAAGAAAACCTTTTTTTGCCGTATCTGAAAGCGGTTCCGAAAACACGGTTGCGCGCATTTTCGCAAGTGATATCCGATAGTGTTTGTATTCTGTCGCTCATTACTGCGCGCTTTCTCCCGCATCCGGCATGATTATATCATTGACATTAATCCTGGACGTCGACGCTTTCTTTATAACTTGCTTCGATTCCCTTTCTCCGAAGGTTATTTCGGCAACCGCATACTTATAATTCTTAGTGTAGGGGAATTCAAACCCGTATAGATGGCCTCCCTTAAACTGGCTGCCGTTTATCCAGCTGTCGGAAACGATTTTGTCATCCGTCAAACCGTTATCCAGCAATTCTATCACCTTCATATCACTGTCCAGCGTGACCACCCTTATTTTAACTTCATGCCATCCCTTGGTTTTTATTTTGAACTTCACATACAGCCGGTTCGACTCCCCCGGCTCTACCTTTTTTGAAATATGGGTTATTATAACGGCTTCTTCTTTATCTTTATCGGCGCTTTTATCATCGGCGTTTTTATCGCTGAAACGTTTTTTCAAATCATCAAGAGTAACCACTTTTTTTTCCGCATATGCGCATTGAACGGAAACCAGGAAAACCAGCGCGGATATAAAAAACACCAATGTTTTATTTCTCATATTTTTGTCCTTTCAAATAATTGCACGCACGCATCGAAAAACCGGGTATAACTTTTGGATATATACTCCGCGGAATCCCTGAAGAAACTCTCAAAAGACACCGCTTTCGAGAGGAAACACAATATAAGCGAGAGAATAAACACGTTAAATATGTAAACTATAACAAGGGACAGAACCACGCCCGGACCCTGAAAATCCGTCTGCTCCTTTGTAAGGACATAAAGAGTAATGGTAAAATGAAAAGCCCACATAAAACCGACCAGAAAAGACATCAGTTTCCAGTAAGGTTTCATTTCAAAAAAGAGATCCAAAAAAATATAGAGGAATATGACCAGCACGCAATAAAGGGGAAAAAAATACGGCGCCAGTTCTATTATGAAATTACTTTTTGTCACCTTTACACTGCCGCCGTTTTTATGAAGTTTGAAACCCTTGACCCTGCCGCCAAAGAGAAAAACCCATATGACATGGACCAATTCATGCGTAAAAACATAAGTCCTTATAGGCTGCTGGAAAATGGCATATACGAGCAGATAGGAAAAAAACCCGAAAATAAAAGGCATCAGGCAGTAGAAATCGAAATAGGTGGAGACAGACTTGTATAACGCTACTGAAAGGCCGCACGCCAGCGGAGTTAAAATAACCGCAATCAGTATTTTTACAAAAGAAAAAAAGGTATTCTTAAGCCAGGCCAT
>JAQUNG010000129.1 GCA_028717725.1 bacterium
AGAGATTCGCCGGAAATATAACTGTCCGCCGGAAGCATTAATATAACTCCGTCTTTCTTCTTCCGGTAAACAATGGCCGCCGCGAGCGCGGCGCAGGGGGCGGTGTTTCTTCCGACGGGTTCCGCTATTATGTTTTTCACCGGTATTCCAGTAAGCTGCTTCTTTGCGGAAGCCAACTGTCTGATTCCGGTAATGACAAAAATATTCTGCGGTTTAACAAGTTTTTTTATTCTTGAAACAGAAATCTGGGCAAGTGTATTCTTTCCGTCAACCGAGAGGAATTGTTTGGGAGTCGATTCTCTGCTGCGGGGCCAGAATCTTTCTCCTTTTCCGCCCGCCATTAAGACCGCATATATGTTCATTTTTCCACCGCTTTAAGTTCCCTGGTCAAAGATGAAATATACCTTGCCATTATCCCGTCGATATCCTTTTTCCCTATATTATCTTCGATTTTTTTGACGGCGGCGCTTCCCACCACGACCGCGTCGCAATAACCAGCCGCTTTTCTTACATGCTCCGGAGTGGATATTCCAAACCCGACGGCAACGGGCAGATCCGTATATTTCCTGATTTTTTTAACTATAGCAGGAGCTTCCCCGCTTAAATTTTTTCTTGCGCCGGTAACACCGGTCCTGGATACACAATACACGAAACCCGTGGAAATCTTCACAATGTCCTTTACTCTCTTTTCCGGAGTGGTCGGAGTGATAAGAAATATTGTTTTTATGTTTTTTCCGGACGCCATAACGACATAATCGCCCGCCTCCTCCGGAGGAAGATCCAATATCAACACACCGTCCACCCCCCTGTCGGCGCAATCGGAGACGAACCTGTCCGGCCCGTACTTCAGCACAGGATTATAATATGTGAAAATGACCACAGGTATTTCAATTTTTTCGTTCCTGAGCTTCTTTACAAGGTTAAAGACATCTTGCACAGACGTGTGTTGTTTTAAGGACCTTGAGGAAGCCTTTTGTATGGTGGGCCCGTCAGCCAGGGGGTCGGAAAAAGGGATTCCGAGCTCAAGGATGTCGACACCCGCTTTTTCAAGGCGTGAAACAATCCTGAAACAATCGGGCATACTGGGATCCCCGGCGGTCAGATAAAGCACAAAACCTTTCCGGGAAATCATCCTCAGTTCACTGAATTTTTTATCGAGCCTGTTCATAATAATCAAGATATATAATCGCTCACAACCTGCACATCTTTATCGCCCCTGCCGGAGAGATTGATCACTATCAGCCTGTTTCTGCCGAGTTTTCTGCGATTTTTAATAGCGTACGCTACGGCATGGGCGCTTTCAAGCGCCGGAATTATGCCTTCATTTTCGCATAAAAAAGTAAATGCGCTAACGGCTTCGTCGTCTGAAACCGCGTCATACCGGATCCTGCCCTTCTCAAAAAAATAACTGTGTTCCGGTCCTACGCCGGCATAATCCAAACCGGCCGACACAGAATGAGTGGCGGATATCTGCCCGTCCTTATCCTGCAGGACATAAGACTTCGAACCATGCAGGACTCCGACAGTCCCTCCCTTAAAACGCGCCGCATGTTTCCCTGTTTCGATCCCCAATCCTCCCGCTTCCACACCTATAAGTTTAACCTTTTTATCTCTCAGGAAATCGTAGAATAACCCGAGAGCATTACTGCCTCCCCCGACACATGCTATTAAATAATCCGGGAGCCTGCCTTCTTTTTTAAAAATCTGCCGCCTGGTTTCCAGCCCGATAATTTTCTGAAAATCCCTTACAATCATAGGATAAGGATGTGGCCCCCCAACAGAACCGAGAATATAATGGGTGCTGCGCACATTTGTCACCCAGTCTCTTATGGCTTCATTCATGGCATCTTTCAAAGTTCTGCTTCCCGATGTGACGTTAATGACATTGGCTCCCAACAGTTTCATTCTGAAAACGTTGAGGTTTTGCCTGCGGATGTCTTCCTCCCCCATATATATCTCGCACTTTATGCCGAACATCGCGCAAACAGTAGCGGTGGCAACGCCGTGCTGTCCGGCCCCTGTCTCCGCGATTATCCGACGCTTCCCCATTCTTCTCGCAAGAAGTATCTGCCCGATAGTGTTGTTGATTTTATGCGCCCCGGTATGAAGAAGATCCTCTCTCTTGAGATAAACCCTGTGATTAATTTTCTCCGACAGCCTTTTCGCGTAGTAAAGGGGCGTGGGCCTGCCGGCGTACTCGCTCAGGTAATAAGTCAATTCGTTTTTAAACGACTTTTCTTTTACGCATTTTTTATAACATTTCTCAAGCTCAGACAGGGCATTCATCAATGTTTCGGGAACGAATTTACCGCCGAATTTTCCAAACATTCCTTTTTTATCCGGATTCATAGGGCATTTTCCCTTTTTAAAATATCAACGCTTTTTTCGCAAGGTTAATAAAATCTTTCATTTTGGCATGATCTTTTTTACCGGGCGATTTTTCAACCCCGCTGCACACATCTACCGCATCGGGCTTAACCGTCATCAAAGCCCCTATAAGATTTCCCACCTTAAGCCCGCCGGATAAAATAACGGGCCTGTTTTCCCTTCTCAGAGAAGATATTATATGCCAGTCAAACGCGTGTCCCGTTCCGCCTCTTTTATTTTTATCGTAAGAATCCAGAAGTATGAAATCTGCGGCGGAATATTTTTCTATCTCCTGGATATTCTCTTTTCCGGAAATCCTGAAAGCCTTAATTACTTTCCTTCCGAAATTCGCGCAGAATTCCGGCGCTTCATCGCCGTGGAACTGGAGATAATCGAGGTCGCAGAAATCCGCAATCCGTCTTACTTCTTTCTCATCCTCGTTCACGAATACCCCCACGGTCGTAACAAACGGCGGCAAAGACTTGATGATCGACCTTGCTGTGTCGGGTTTGATTTTTCTGGGGCTGTCCGCAAAAACGAATCCCAGTGCGTCGGCGCCGTAAGCACAGGCCGTATCCGCATCCTCAAAATTAGTAATCCCGCAAATTTTTACTCTTATCATAACGAGAACCTTTTATTTTATTTCCGGTAATTCCGAAATCGCTTCTTTTATTTTTTGTTCGGGATACTCATAATCTTCAAGTTTTCCGTTTAAGTACACATCATATGAAGCTAAATCAAAAAAGCCGTGGCCGCTTAAATTGAACAGGATAACTTTTTCTTTCGCTTCATCTTTCGCTTTTTTCGCTTCTTCGATAGCAGATTTTACGGCATGAGCGGCCTCCGGCGCGCATACAATACCCTCTGTTTTTGCGAACAAAATCGCGGCTTCAAACACGGCATTCTGATGATAAGCCTGCGCCTCGATAATATTATTTTTTACCAGAAAGCTCAAAAGCTGGGAATCCCCGTGATATCTCAGCCCTCCGGCGTGGATCCCCGGAGGAACAAAACTGTGTCCCAGAGTATACATCGGCATCAGAGGGGTAAGTTTGGCGGAATCCCCGTAGTCATACCTGTATTGTCCGCGGGTAAGAGTGGGACAAGCCTCGGGTTCGACACCGATCAATCTTATATTTTCCCCGGCCATAACTTCCGGCACATAAGGGAAAGCTATACCG
>JAQUNG010000130.1 GCA_028717725.1 bacterium
CTCATCCATCACATCCTGCTCCGAGACCTCGACATAAATCCCTTCGAGATAATTTTTCCCAAGCACCCGGTACATCGCCGTGGTAACGGGAATATATATAATATCATCCTGGTCGCGAAATCCGCCGAAACCTTTCTGGGGCGTTATCCCGATAATGCGAAAGTTAACACGGTTGATTTTTATGGTCTTATTGACGGGATTCTCTTCGCCAAAAAGTTTTTCAAGGACTGTTATCCCTATTACCGCGACTTTTTCTCTTCTTTTTATTTCTTCTTCCGTAAACCATCTGCCCGTCTGCGGAACGGCGGCTCTCATCTCGCCGTAATCCACGCCGACACCTTCAATCCTTGTATTCCAGTTTTCGTTCTTATAAACAATCTGCGCGCTGCCGCTTATAATGCCCGACACTTTACGGACATCGGGTTTCAGCGCCTGAATCGCTTCGATATCGTCAAAAGTAAATCTTGTTATGGCGCCCGCGCCGCTTGCGGCTCCGCGTATTCTGGCGGAACCGGCCCTCACGGAAAGAAGGTTTGAACCGAGTGATTTCAAATTCTCCCGCATAGCGCTCGTTGCGCCTTCGCCCAGAGCCAGCATAGCGATGACAGAGGCCACCCCGACCAGAATCCCAAGCATAGACAGAAAAGACCTGACTTTATTGGATAGAACCGATTTTACCGCCTGGTGAAGATGCCCGAACAGCTCGCCTCTCTGCCAGACCGAACGTTTTTTGGATAATATCTTATTCAAATCACAGCGCGCTTCCGCGCCCGCGGCGGACGGCCGTCTTTTTTCATCCGAAACTATTTTTCCGTCGCGCATCGCGATGACTCTGCCAGCATACTCGGATATCTCCTGCTCGTGCGTCACCATAATAATGGTTTTGCCTTCCGCGTTAAGGCCTTTTAAAATATGCATTATCTCGTGTTCGCTTACCGAATCCAGATTGCCTGTAGGTTCATCGGCAAATATTATCATCGGCTCTTTTACAAGAGCCCTGGCGATGGCAACACGCTGCTGCTGCCCGCCCGAAAGTTCGTTCGGCCAGTGCGAAGCTCTGTCCTCAAGCCCCACGGAACGTATCTTATCTTGAGCGGCCGCGCGGATATCTTTCGAGTCCTTTCCGTAAATAAACGGGAGTTTTACATTATCAATGGCGCTTACCCTTTTTAACAGGTGAAACTGCTGGAAGACAAAACCGAGAAGCCTGTTTCTTAAAGTGGCGAGTTCATTATCGGAAAGTTTGCTTATATCCCTGCCGGAAATAATATATTCGCCGGCATCCGGCCTGTCCAAAAAACCCAGTATGTGAAGCAGCGTCGATTTTCCGGAACCGGACGGCCCCATTATCGCCACAAACTCCCCGCTTTCGATGGAAAGGGAGACCCCGCGTAGAGCATGGACCTCGACTTCGCCCATACGGTAAACTTTGGATATATTTTTTAATTCTACTATCGGCGCCAATTATTTTTCCCTTTATTTGCTCTTTCTGCCGGGAGGCATGAACGGGCTGCCGCCGGTCGATTTTTTCTGCGGAGCCCGGTAAAAACTACTCTGGATAAGAACCATATCGTCATCCCTCAGTCCGGAAAGAATCTCCGCATTCTCGGAATTTTCAAGGCCCGTCATAATACTCACTGTTTTAACTGTTTCTGTCTCCCTATCCTTTACTTTTACGGTTTTGCCGCTGTTTTCGGCTGTCACCGCCTCCACGGGAAGAAGCATAACATTCCTGCGTTCATTGACCACCACATCCACATTGGCGCTCATACCCGAACGGAAAACATCCGGTATACTTTCGGGAAGTATATCAACTTCATAAATGGTTACGTTATTTACCAGCTTGGATTCATAAGATATATGGTCAACGACCGCGTTAACCGTTATTTCGGGATACGCGTCGAGGCTGACAACCGCTTTCTGCCCGAGTTTCACCTTTCCCACATCGGTTTCATCGACATCGGCTTTTACAATAAGCCTGTCGGAAAGGACAAGCACGGCGTCTCCAGTAGTCACCGTCTGTCCCGGCTCGACCGAGCGGACAATAACATCCCCGTCTATAGGAGCGATAAGAGGAGCCGACTTATAGACTTCCTGCCAATATTCCACTTCTTTCTCCCCCTTAAGCCTTGCGGAATCCAGCAGAGCGGCTCTTTCGGTAGAGCTCATAAGAGCCAATATATCGCCTGTTTTAACGGACTGCCCTTCTTTTACTATTATATCGTCCACCCTGCCGGCAATCGGCGGCTTGATTTCGAGTCTGTTCTGCGGCTCCACAACACCTGTGGTAGAGACAAAGATTATTATGTCTCCGTAAAACGGTTTTATAAATTCGGTTTTTTCATATTTCGAACTATCTTCTTTCAGCAAACCCGGCATAAAAAAAGCCGCGCCCGCCAACACGGCAAGTATAATGACCATTCTGAAAATTTTCCTATTCATAACCCAAAGTTCCTCCTTTGGCCTGAACCCATTCCGCTTCGGATATCAACATATTCGCTCTCGCGTTAAGGTAAGATTTTTTAGTTGAAACAAGATTGTCTTCTATTATTATCCAGTCATCGAAATTTATTATTCCGGTAGAATATTCCGCCCTGGCGATTTTAGCTCTTTCTTCAGCGGCCTCGAGAAATTTCTCCCGGACAACCACATTATCAACGGCATCCTGAAAACCGACCCATGTTTTCTCAAGCGTCACTATAATACTGTCGCGCCCGCTTCTTTCTTCGGCAAGAGCTTCTTTTACCTCCGCTTCTGCCCTGGAAATCTCGGATATCCGCCGGCCGCCTTCGAAAAGAGGGAAGGAAACCGAAAACCCGACTCCCCACTCTTCTTCTCTCGGGGGCCACTTGGGGCCGGTCCTGGCCGCGGAAGAAGTCAGGTAAACTTCGGGGAATAAATCCGACTTCGAGGATTTAAGCCCGTAACGGGACGCGTCTTTTTTCGCGGCAAGTTCTTTTAAAAAAGGATTGTTATCCGCCAGATATTCAAAATCGGGATCGTCGCTGAAATTTTCCGTCGCCTTAAACACGCCATCGACTTCCACCGGCACTTTTTCCTCCCACCCTATCTGTTTAATCAGTTTGGTCTGGGCAAATAAGATATTGCGTTTCGCCTGTTTCGCCTCGAATTCGGCTTCCGCAAGGTCCGCACGGGCAGTTAAAAAAGAGCCTCTGTGCTCACGCCCCACCTCATACCGCAGTTCTACCAGAGCAAGGTTTTGTTTCCGCCTTTCGACGATTTCTTCGGTAAGGCAAATCAGTTCCTGCGCCCTGAGAAGTTCGGAAAAAGCGGTCCGCAGGTTCAAACGGACATTAGAGGACACAACGGCATAGTCATACTGGTTGGCTATCAGATTCTGGTTCGCTTCGGCCACATTGTTGGACGTTTTAAATCCGTCAAATATAAGCTGACTTCCGCTGATGGAATAAGCGAACGTGTCTTTCTTTTCCTGGGTCCCTGCGGGTTTATTTTTTCT
>JAQUNG010000131.1 GCA_028717725.1 bacterium
GGAAGATGTGGTTATGTCCGAAAACCATTCCCCTGGCGGGCTTTTCTGCCTTAGGCTTTCGCTGGAGGGAAGAGAGGGAGGCCCTTTTTCGGCGGGAGCGCTGATTCAGGAAAAGAAAGTCTTTAAGGAAAACGAGAAAGTCTACGCTTCAGCATGGGTAAAAACCGAAAACCTGAAGGGGAAAGCCGGAAACGAAGTGCATGCTTTTCTTAAACTTGAATTCTGGAAGGACGGCACATTGATTGACTCGGCTGCGAGCGAAAAAGTGACTGGAGATAACAACTGGACATTCCTGAAAATAGAAACAACAGCCCCCGAATTCAGTAATGTGACGAAGCTTCTTCTTATGCTTGAGAACAGCGGCGGAAAGGGCAATACGGGATACGCTTATTTCGATGATGTGTATCTCGGCAAGACCGCGGCCCCTGTGAAAGTTGAAAATATCAACCGCGCTTTTGCGCTGAAGTGACATTATTATATGAATAAAAATAACAGGAAAACGCCTAATTCTTTCCACAATAAATTTTTAAGGGATTATAAGTCTCTTATTGATATATCGCAGGCTATGATAGGGGAAAGAAATATAGAGAAACTCTTACGCCTTATCATGGAAGAAATAACGCGCGTGCTGGAAGCCGAGAGAAGTTCCCTTTTCCTTGTTGACCATAACACCGGCGAAATATGGAGCCACATCGCCCAGAAAGCGGAGATAGAGGAGATAAGGCTGCCGATAGGTAAAGGCATAGCCGGCTACACGGCGAAAACAGGGAAACTCCTTAATATCAGGAATGCTTATAAGGATAAAAGATTTTGCTCTGACTTTGATATGGAAACGGGGTTCCGCACAAAATCCGTCCTTTGCGCCGCCATGTTCAACCACGAGAAAGAGGTAATCGGCGTAATACAGGTGCTTAATAAGAAGAGCGGTTATTTTACGAAGAAGGATGAGAAAATCCTCGTTGCTTTCGCAGCGCACGCTTCGATTGCCCTTGAAAACGCCATTCTTCATGACGAGGCCGAAATTTTTATGAGAAGCCTGATAAAGACTCTTGCGGCCGCGGTTGACGCCCGGGACCCTGTTACCGCCGGGCATTCGGAAAGAGTCACGTATTATGCGTTGAAAATAGGGGAGGAACTGAAGCTAAACCAGGATAAGATGAGGATGCTTGAGATAGCGGCTATCCTCCATGACGTGGGGAAAATCGGGGTCAAGGACAGGATACTGACAAAACCCGGGCGCTATACGAAAGAAGAATACGAGGAGATGAAGAAACACGCGTATTACACCAAGCAGATACTCGATAACATCCATTTTTCCAAGAAGGACAAGGATATTCCTCTTGTGGCGTCCACCCATCATGAGATGATGAACGGGAACGGGTACCCGTTCGGCCTGAAAAAAGCCGCGATACCGCTGTTGTCGAGGATAATAGCCGTTGCCGACATATACGACGCGATGATAAGTTACGACCGGCCGTATAAGAAGGCTATGACTGTCAACCAGGCGCTTGACGTACTGAGGAAAGAGTCGCGAACGCGCCTGGACAGGAAAATCGTTGATATTTTTATTAAGAAGAAATTATACCTTTTTGACAGGAGAAATTATATCAGGATAAACGTGGAACTTGCCATTGAATACAAAGTCTTAAGGCCGGAAGAGCAGGAAAAGATATATCATTCTTCCAGCACTACGAACATAAGCGCCGGCGGGCTGGTCTTTATTTCTAAAAAAATAATTCCGATATCCAGTTTTGTCGCGGTCCGTGTTTATCTTGTGGATATGACCCTTGACCTTACGGCGAAAGTCATACGTGTTGATAAAATAAGCGATAAAAAGTATAAAATTGCCATCTGTTTTGTCAATATTTCCGATTCCGTGAGGGAAAAATTATCCAAATATCTTGTCAAGATATTGAATACCCACTGATTTTCTTCCCTGAATGTTATTTGAATCGAGCCCCTTGACAAAACCTCTGTTGTCAGTTATAATGCACACGTTAACATCAAAATGGGTTTATATGAGAAAAAGACCTACTATAAAAGATATAGCGAAAAAAGTCGGAGTCACCCATTCGACTGTCTCCCGTGTCATAAACGACAATCCGGCCATAAGCGGCAGGACCAAAGACAAAATACTTAAAGCGATGAAGGAACTTGACTACCAGCCTAACCTGGTTGCCAGGGGGCTTGTCAGGAGAAAGACCCATGCTTTTGCCCTTATTACGCCTGATCTCAACCCTCATGTGCTTCCCATTATAAAAGGGATATCGGATACATGCAGAAGGCTTGGATACGGGCTTATGTTATTTTCGACGGATTACTGGACCGAGGAAAACCGGTCTTATGCCGAAGTCGTGAGAAACTGGCTGGTTGACGGTGTCCTGATATATAACGTTATTTATCATGAGGATGTCCCGGATAATATTAAAGAATTGGAAAAAGAAAATATACCCTGTGTTTTTATAAACAAGTTTCTGGGCAGGAAGAAAGTCAATAATGTCAGCATAGACAACAATGAAGCTGTTTTTAAGGCTGTCAGCCATCTCGCCGCGACAGGGCATAAGAGGATAGGCATGATAAAAGGAGGAATGCTTTCTGTGGACGGCGTTGAAAGGTTCAGTGCTTTCAGGGGATCCCTTGAAAAACTCGAACTCGAATTTGACGAAAGCATAACCGGCTGCGGCAACTTTTTTTTCAACGAGGCTTATGAAGAGATGAAAAGGATATTGTGCTCTCCATCGGGCAGGCCCACGGCCATGTTTTGCGCGAATGACATAATGGCTATGGGAAGCGTTAAGGCAGCCATGGATATGGGGCTCAAAGTGCCGCAGGATATTTCAGTAGTGGGTTTTGACGACCTGGAAGCGGCGCGCTTCTTCAAGCCGTCAATAACAACGCTTAAGCCCCCGCTTGAGGATATAGGGGGAAGGGCGATCGAGATGCTTTTGAGGGTTATTGAAAATCCCTCTCGCCCGGTTGAGGAAATAGGGCTGGCATCCAGGCTCATAGTGAGGGAGTCTTCAGTTGCATAAAATATATTTTTTAACGACGAATTCACACGTGTGCATAAATAGCTTGAAGCAAGTGAAGTTCATTTGCGGGTTAGTTGTGCGGAATAAAGGAGGTTGAAGTATGAAAGGTTCTGTTTTACTCGTTGCATTGTTTGTCTGCGCATCCTTGATTTCTCTTCCGAATTACGCTGTGTCGGGGTTACTGACAAACGGCGGATTTGAAACAGGAACGCCCG
>JAQUNG010000132.1 GCA_028717725.1 bacterium
CTGAATAACGGGGCTATACGCAGGAGATTTGCCGATGACAATATATCAAAATGCGCTGTTAGGCTGTTGTCCGATGCGGAAAAGCGGTCTGAATAAAATTGTGTTATCCGGATAAAAAGGGGGGGGAAGTGAAATTGACGTTGAAATATATGAATATTTTCTCTTTTAATTTTTTTGTTGGATTGGCTGCCTGCTGCGCTCTGTGTTTTGCGGATTCCGGTTCCGCTAACAAAGTCCTTCTTGTGGATGATTTTGACAGGGGAATAACGGTCAATAACCTGGGAGGTATTTACGGGGGAGACCTTGAAGAGCCGGGTATCTGCAAAGTAAGCCTGAAATATAACCTTCCGGACGAACTTTCGGCTTCGGAACGGGAAATCGACATCAAGGGAACCGATGTGTTCGGAAACAGAGGAGCTTCCCTTCAGCTGGACTACGATGTGAGCGCTTATGATACCTATACTTATTTCTGGATGAAACTGGGAAATCCTTATCCCAACGATAACACAAATTTCCTTCCCGCGGACCTCACAGGTTATGATTATCTCTCTTTCTGGATTAAAAGCCGTTACGGGTTTGATAAGGTCAAACTTGAACTTCATGAGGATACTGATGGTGATGGTAAATTTATCTGGAACAAGGATTATTCCTCCGCGGTATATATCCATGGTTATATTCCCGGCGGGATTTCCACGGAATGGAAGAAGGTTGTAATCCCCCTGAGTAATTTCGGGAATATAAGGGTTTTCAGCCGGATCACGGAGATAGTATTTGTGATAGAAAGCAAAAACGGCAACCCCAAAGGCACATTATTTGTCGACAATGTCATATTCGGCAAGGTTAACTCGGGCGCCAAAAGCTATGATTCAAAATCCAAACCCGCTGCTCCTTTTGAAGGTTCCATAACGGTTAACGGCCGGCTCCTTAAAGAAGGAGACAGCGTGAAAAACGGCGACTTGATAACGGTAACGGCGGCTTCGAGTTTAGAGGATGTCATACTTGAAAACGTAAAATTCGAATTCTCGGATGACGGCAGGGTATGGCAGGTTTTCGGGACCGATTATAACACGGAGGATGACAGCTACGGCATAAGAATAGATACTGTCACGCTGAGCGGAAGTAATTTATATTCCTTCAGGGCGCTCGCGGAAAGTGTGGACGGTAATTTCAGTTACATACCCCGCGCTGTCCCGGACTGCAGGGTGCAGGAACTCACGGATGACGAATTTCTGGATGTTATAAGTAAAACTTCGTTTGACTATTTCTGGAATGAAATAGATGAGGGTTCGGGTTTGGTGAAAGATGCGACCGGGCATGATTACTGTAATATCGCCAATGTGGGCTTTTGCCTGAGCGCCTATTGCATAGGCGTTGAGCGGGGCTGGGCGGAAAAGGAAGAAGCCGAGAAAAGATGTTTAAAGATACTGGATACTTTTTTGAACGATGTTGAGGGAGCATACGGTTTTTATTACCATTTCGTCAAGCTCGGAAGCGGCAAAAGGGACGGCAACAGCGAAGTCTCAACAATAGACACGGCGATATTTCTGTGCGGTGTGATTACCGCCGGCGAATATTTCGGCGGGGAAGTGATGGAAAAGGGGAACCTGATCATCGATAAAGTCGAATGGGACAGGTTTATAAATCTTGATGAGGAAGATCCATACGGGCATTACCTGAATTTCTATCACGGATGGCGGCCCGAAGGCGGAAAAGGCGGGAAGTTTACCGATTATTATTGGGATTTTTATTCGGACGAGATAATGCTTGTGAACATTCTTGCTCTGGGTTCAAGGGAGCACAGTGTTCCTCCGGAAAGTTTTTATTCATGGGCAAGGAGAAAAGGCAGGTATAAGGACGGAAATGAGTTTATATATTCGTGGCACGGCGGGCTTTTCTCTTACCAGTATGCCCATGCGTGGTTCGATTTCAGGGGTATTGTAGACAGGGAAGACGTTGACTGGTTCGAAAATTCGGTCGATGCTACTGTCGCCAACAGGCAGTTCTGTATAGACCATATGTCCGAGTTTTCGACTTACGGGCCCGATAGCTGGGGTGTGACGTCTTTTTCCGTTAAAAACGGGGATTACACCATGGAACACGGGACGCCCCCGTGCGGTTCGGGACTTCCCATTTACGAAGGCACCGTTTCTCCCTCCGGACCTGCCGGTTCAATGCCTTTTACGCCTAAACTTTCTCTTCACGCTTTAAGGTTTTTCCAGAAAAAATATCCGAGGCTGTGGGGCATATACGGTCTCGGTGATTCCATGAACCTGGACGAAGAATGGTGGTCGCACCGCTATTACGGTTTGGGAGAGGGAATAACCCTGCTGGCGGTGGAAAATTACCGTTCGGGACTGATATGGAAATATTTTATGAGGAGTCCTTATGTGGTTAACGGTCTGGCGCGGGCCGGATTTAAAGACAAAGCGTCCGGACAAATCCTTGAGGAGGATTCTTACAGAATTGCGGGTTCCAAAACTTCCATAAAAGGAAAAAACGGACTCTCATTGGGCGAATTGGCCGCTATGCTGAAGTCGAAATACCTGTCCGACACGGACAGTGTAAAAAACGCGGTGATTTTACTGTTGTCCGCGGTATTGGTGATAATGGTCTTAATCAGGTTTAAGTCGAGGAAGAAATAAAAGTATGAATCGGAAGAACCCGGGATTGAGGATTATGAAAGGGGTACTGCTTGCGGCGCTTGGAATCGCGATTGCTTTGAGCAGTTTTATAAGAATCGGAAGTTTCCAGTTTCCCCTGAACAGGTTCCTGATATTTGTCATCGGGATTTTCTTTGTGTATCTGGGTGTTGAATCTTTAATTATGTTCAGGAAGAGGTAGCATTAATGGGAATAGAGGTAAAAAAAGAGCAGTTTTTCATTGACGGCAAGCCGGGATTTCTTAACTCGGGCGAGATGCACTATTTCCGTCTGAAAAGGGATAAATGGCCGGTCTTTCTGAAAAAGATGAAAGACGCGGGTCTGAATACCGTATCAACATACCTGCCATGGTCATGGCATGAATATGAGGAAGGGAAATTTGATTTTACCGGAAGCACCGTTCCGGAAAGGGATATAGAGGGTTTTATAGATGAAGTTAACGCCGCCGGACTGTATCTGACGCTGAAACCCGGACCCGTTATTATGGCTGAATTCCTCGACC
>JAQUNG010000133.1 GCA_028717725.1 bacterium
AATGTGTTTCAATTAATACAGGCTCTGCTGAAATTATTTCGATTTATCCATCTCTTTCAAAGCGGCTTTCCTGCTGAGAACAAACCGGCCTTTTTCGTCTTTTTCCATAACTTTGACATACATTTCATCTCCGACCTTGCATATATCCGAAACCTTTTTAACCCTGTAGTCGGCCAGTCTTGAAATGTGGACCAATCCGTCCTTGCCGGGAAGGATATCGACTATACAGCCAAAGTCTCTTATGTCCTTTACCTTTGCCTTATATATTTTCCCGATTTCGACTTCGGCGGTAATCCCCAAAATCCAATCCAGCGCCTTATCGATATTCTGTTTATCGGAAGAAGCTATCTGGACAACTCCGTTGTCGTTGATGTTTATTTCGGCGCCGGTCTCTTTGATAATCTCTTTTATCGTTTTTCCTCCCGGTCCGATGACAAGCCCTATTTTATCGACATCGATTGTTATGGTTTTTATTCTGGGAGCATATTCGGAAATATCTTTCCGCGGTTCAGAAATGCATTTGTTCATTTCGGAAAGTATTTTCAACCTTCCTTCCCGGGCCTGCTCCAGCGCGGTCTTCATAGTTCCTTCGGAAATTCCTTTAACCTTGATATCCATCTGGAAGCCGGTAATGCCTTTTTCGGTACCCGCGACTTTAAAATCCATGTCCCCGAGAAAATCCTCCATACCGAGGATATCGGACAGAATCGCTTCACTGCCGCCTTCTTTTATCAACCCCATCGCGATTCCCGCCAAAGGCGCTTTTATGGGAACCCCCGCATCCATCATTGACAAGGAACTCGCGCAAACCGTAGCCATCGAAGAAGACCCGTTGGATTCAAGGATATCCGATACAACTCTTATCGTATAAGGATAATCTTCGGGCAATACGCTCGCTATCGATCTTTCGGCGAGATGCCCATGTCCTATTTCCCTTCTTCCCGGACCTCTCATCGGCCGGCATTCCCCCGTGCTGAAAGGAGGGAAATTATAATGCAGCATAAAAGTCTTTTCCTTATCCCCTTCAAACCCCTCATATTTCTGGACATCTTCAGCCGTGCCGAGCGTCGTAATAGCCAGTGACTGTGTCTCTCCCCGGGTGAACAAAGCTGAACCGTGCGTTCTGGGCATCAATCCCGTTTCGCATGTTATGGGCCGGATATCCTTTAATCGCCTTCCATCGGCCCTAACGCCCTCGTCCAGAATCGTTTTTCTCATCACATCTTTCTGTATTTTCTTAAACGCCATATTATAATCAAGTTCCTTTGCGTCCGGATATTTTTCCTTAATGGGTTCCGTCGCGGCGGCAAAAAGCCCGTTTAACGCTTTTTCCCTTTCTTTTTTGGATTTTATAAATATGGCTTCCTTGATATGTTTTGAAACGCTTTTTTTGATATCGCCGTATATTCCCTCGTTGATTTCAAGTAATTCGGGATTCCTCTTTTTGACGTTTAATTCTTTCGCAAGTTTTTCCTGGACGGCGCATATTATTTTTATCTGCTCATGACCTATGTTTATAGCTTTAAGCAAATCCTCTTCCGAAACTTCGCGCGACCCGCCTTCCACCATCATAACCGCCTCCGACGTGCCGGCTATAACAAGTTCCAGATCGCTGTCTTTGACCTGGCTGTATAAAGGGTTAACGATAAAGTCTTCTCCGACCCTGCACACCCTAACACATCCGACAGGACCGCCGAAGGGAATATCCGATAACGTCAACGCCGCGGAAGCTCCCGTCACCGTCAATACATCGGGATTGTTTTCGGAATCCGCGGATAAAACGGCCCCTATAATCTGCACTTCGTAAAAATACCCTTCCGGAAACAGGGGCCTTATCGGCCTATCCGTAAACCTCGCGGTCAAAATCTCCTTCTCGGTGGGCCTTCCTTCCCTCTTTATATATCCTCCGGGAAACTTCCCAGCCGCATAGGTATTTTCGCGGTAATCAACAGTCAGAGGAAAAAAATCAATATTTTCTCTCATCGAGGGACTTGATACGGCCGAAACTAAAACCACTGTATCTCCACAGGTCACAATTACTGAGCCGTCCGCCTGCCTCGCGATTTTGCCCGTTTCTATGGACAAAGTTTTTCCTCCTATTTCGAATTTTACATTTTTAACCATGAAATCCTCCAATATCCCTATTTGCGCAGATTGAGTTTTGAAATTAATTCTTTATACTTTGAAGGATTTTTTGACAATAGATAATCAAGAAGCCTTCTCCGCTGGCCCACTAACTTCAACAAGCCTCTTCTGCTGTTATGATCTTTCTTGTGAATTTTCAGGTGCTCCGTAAGTTCATTGATTCTCTCTGTAATGAGAGCGATCTGCACTTCGGCGGAGCCCGTATCTTTTTCACTTCTGCCGAAAGAAGCTATTATTTTCTTCTTTTTTCCTGTTTCATCCCCCATAATCTTCCTCCTTTTTTAAACGCCGAGGATTCTGCCTTTTCCGCATGGGTAAACAGAAGGCAAAATCCGGGTTATTTTTTATATTAAAACCCCATAAAAGACACAACGATACCAAAATATTATATCAAATGTAAAGGTTTTTATGCCAATCCTTATTTTTTATGGAGTAATTATAATGCCCGCAATATGTTACGGGCTTTTTTGCAATCTTTTTCAATCTGCGCCGACAGAGCATTTAAAGATAAGAATTTCATTTCAGGCCTTAATCTCTTAAAAAACAGCACTTCAATGTCTTTGCCGGTTATATTTTTGCCGAAACCAAAAATATGGACTTCGATTATCCTGTCGTATTTAAAACTCCTTTTTTTGACTTCCCCCACATTTGTAACGGAACCGAACAGTTTTCCGCCTATCCTTGTTTTCGTCGCGTAAACGCCGAGAGGCGGCATGGCTTCATTATGGGGATCCAAATTAGCCGTCGGAAAACCGAGTTTAGTTCCCAATCCTTTGCCTTTTATAACCGTTCCAA
>JAQUNG010000134.1 GCA_028717725.1 bacterium
CGGAGACAACGTTCAGATGCAGATAGATTTAATATGCCCGATAGCGATGGAGAAGACGCTGAGATTCGCCATAAGAGAAGGCGGCAGAACTGTGGGAGCGGGCAGAGTAACCGAGATTATCGAATAACATTATTAAGATTACCCGGGATTTATCCCGGGTTTTCTTGTGCATAGAAAAAAGAAGGAATATTTTTTATGGCGCAAAAAGGGAACAGAGAACAGATAACTATGGCTTGTACGGTCTGCGGGAGAAGAAATTATGTCTCCACAAAGAATAAAAAGAAGACAACAGGCCGGTTAGAGTTGAAAAAATATTGCAAATGGGATAAGAAACACACTGTTCATAAGGAGACGAAATAAAGCTCTTTATAGTATAAGGAGAAAGAGGCATTAGGCCAGTAGCTCCAATTGGCTAGAGCGCCGGTCTCCAAAACCGGATGTTGTGGGTTCGAGTCCCTCCTGGCCTGCCATTTTTCGATTACAGGACAGGATGTAAAAGTAAGGAATGTTTGGATAAGATGGAAGTTTTCAGAAAAGGACAGGGGAAAATCGCGAGGGTGTCGGCTATAGCCTTTATGTGCCTGATAGGCATATTGCTGGCGGGCTGGTCGGTAACTCTTATCCCGGAGGAATCCACGCTGAAAGACCGGCTGTTCGGACTTGATTTTGTGGGCATCAGCGTTTCATGGGAGCATATTATATCCGCCGCGGTGTTTTGTATCTGTGTCCTCGCCGGCCTTCTTCTCGCAAACACTCCGAAAGTAGCAATCTTCCTTATAGATACCGAAACCGAAGTAAAAAAAGTTTCCTGGTCAACATATAAAGAATTGATGGGTTCAACGGGTGTGGTGATAGTAGCCTCGTTTTTTGTCGCCCTTTTTGTGGGTATAGCCGATCTCGTTATTTCGAAATTAATACATTTACTTATAAGGTGAAGCGATGGGTGAAAAAAAGTGGTATGTAGTGCATGTTCTTTCGGGACATGAGAAAAAGGCTCAGGAATCTCTCGAAAAAAGGATTAAAACAGAGGGAATGGGAGAGAAAATCCCGACAGTGCTTATACCAACTGAAAAAGTTTCCGAAATTAAATCGGGTAAAAAGACCATTGTCGCGAGGAAATTTTTCCCGGGTTATATTCTTGTAAATATGGAGATGGATGAAAACACTTATTATGTCGTAAAAGATACGCCGGGTATCATCGGTTTTATCGGCTCCGGCACACCGGTCCCTCTCCAGGACGAAGAAATAAACGATATTATCGCGCAGATAGAAGCAAAAAAAGAAAAAGTCAAGCCGAAAGTTGATTTTGAAAAGGGCGAAGCCGTCAAAATCAAGGACGGGCCTTTCGTAAATCTTGACGGCGTTGTTGAAGATATCGATCCCGACAGAGGCAAGCTCAGGGTTATGGTGACGATTTTCGGGAGGGCTACTCCGGTTGAGCTTGAATACTGGCAGGTAGAAAGAGAATAAAAGATTTATTCCGGGAGGAAAGATGGCTAAGAAGGTAACAGCGATTATAAAATTACAGATACAGGCGGCCGCCGCGACACCTGCGCCGCCGGTAGGACCCGCCCTTGGACAGCACGGTGTGAACATAATGGAGTTCTGTAAACAGTTTAACGCCGCCACCAAGGATAAAGGGGGGCTTGTCATACCCGTTGTAATAAGCGTTTATCAGGACAAAAAGTTTTCGTTTATATTAAAACAGCCGCCTGCTTCCGCGCTTTTGAAGAAAGCCGCTAGTGTGGCTGTAGGCTCCGGCGTTCCCAACCGCGAAAAAGTCGGGTCAATCTCCAGAAAGCAGGTTAAAGAGATTGCGAAAATGAAAATGAGCGATTTGAACGCGAGGAGCGTAGAAGCGGCTGAAAAAATTGTTGAGGGAACGGCCCGCAGTATGGGTATTGAGGTGAAAGGATGAGCAAGAGAAGCAAAAGATTTAAGGCGGCCGCGGAAAAAACCGGAACAAAAAAAGAGTATTCGCTTCCGGAAGCCGTTAAAACCGTTAAGGAAAACGCCAGCGCGAAGTTTGACGAAAGCGTTGAGATCGCGTTCAAACTCGGGATAGATCCCAAACAGTCCGAGCAGATGGTGCGTTCGACCGTTAAACTGCCGCACGGAACGGGAAAAAGCGTAAAAGTAATCGCGTTCGCGGAAGGGTCCGCCGCCGAAGAAGCTAAAAAGGCCGGCGCCGATATCGTCGGCATGGCCGAACTTGCCGAAAAAATAGCGGGCGGCTGGATGGATTTTGATATTGTTGTAGCCACTCCGGCGGCTATGAAAGTTATCGGGAAACTGGGAAAGGTTCTCGGGCCTAAAGGGCTTATGCCTTCTCCCAAAGCGGGGACTGTGTCTCAGGATGTGGCTCAGGCGGTAAAGGAAGTTAAAGCCGGTAAAATAGAAATTAAAGCCGACAAGACTTCGAACCTGCACGCATTTGTGGGAAAAGTTTCGTTCGACGAACAAAAACTTTTTGAAAACGCCCAGGCTGTCATTAATGCCGTGCTTAAGGCCAAACCCGCGTCTTCCAAGGGTGTTTATATGCAGAGCGCGACCCTTTCGTCCACTATGGGGCCCGGGTTGAGACTTAATCTTAAAGAGATTCACATTGATTAGATAGAAAGGATCGGGTAATGAGACCGGAAAAGAAAATAGCCGTAAAGGAAATGAAACAGAAGCTTGATGCTTCCGGTTCATTTATTCTTACAGATTATGTGGGTATTTCAGCGGAAGAAATGACTAAGCTCAGGACCAAG
>JAQUNG010000135.1 GCA_028717725.1 bacterium
CATAATAAGAAGACCATAGGCATCAGCGATGTTATGTACGGTATCACGATGGAAGAGAAAGGCGTTTCCAAGGTAGTATCCGTTAAATTCGCGGGGAAAGAGCCTGAAGTCGCTTCCGCCTGAAGCGGATTTTATCCGGCGTGTTTTTTCACAAACCTTCCGATACGCAGTAAAGCCTCTTTTAATTTATCCGTGTTTGTCGCGTAACACATCCTTATAAAGCCGTCGTAGCCGCTTCCGAAGGCCGTTCCGGGGACAACGGCGACTTTTTCGGAATGGAGAAGTTTTTTGGCAAAAGTTTTGGAGTCCATCCCTGTTTTGCTTATGGAAGCAAAAGAATAAAAAGCGCCCTCGGGCATATGAGCTTTGATGCCTATTTCGTTAAGCCCTTCAATAAATAAATTTCTTCTTCTCCTGTATTCATTTTTCATTTCCAGTACGGAATTATAGCTTCTTTTCAGAGCTTCTATTGAAGCTATCTGTCCCGTGATAGGGGCGCACAACATCGTATACTGATGTATTTTATTCATCGCGGAAATCAGCCATTCCGGGCCGCAAGCGTATCCTATTCTCCAGCCGGTCATAGCATAGGCCTTGGAAAACCCGTTGAGATAAAGAGTCTTTTCTTTCATTCCCGGCAGTGTAAACAAGGGGGTATGTTCAAAATCGTATGTTAAATCGCCGTATATCTCATCGGTTATGATGACGATATCCCTGCCTTTAAGCTCATTTGATATGGCAATGAGTTCTTTTTTCGTGTAAGAAGCTCCCGTGGGGTTGCAGGGATAGTTCAGGAGCATACCTTTTGTTTTTCGGGACAAAGAATTTCTTATATCTTCGGCCGGCAGTTTAAACCCGTTTTCGGCCGAGGTTTTTATAATGACGGTTTTTCCGTCAGACAGGGTTATAAGGGGTTCGTAAGCGACATAACAGGGTTCGTGTATAATAACCTCGTCGCCTTTATTTAAAAGCGCTCTCATCGCAAGGTCGGACGCTTCGCTGACTCCTACGGTGATTAGTATCTCTGTTTCGGGGTCATAATATATCCCGTAACGTTTTTTTATGTTTTTTGATATCTCCGCCCTTAATTCAAATAAACCTTTATTGGATGTATAAGATGTATAACCGCTCTCGAAGGAATATATGGCCGATTCTATTATATTCCACGGCGTGGGGAAGTCGGGCTCTCCCACACCGAGCGAAATAACATCGTCCATTCCGATTACCAGGTCGAAAAACTCCCTGATACCCGAAGGCTTTAAAAACTGGACTTTATCTGATATTTTTTTAGGCATACGGACAACTCTTACATGGAAATCGCGATTCGTTTGTCTTTTATCATCCTGCGGAGAATATCCCCGCTTTCCTTGTATTTTTTCAATATGAAATGTGTCTGGGTTCCTCTTACATGGTCTATCGTCGAAAGTTTTTCGGCGACAAAATTCCCTATAGTGTGAATATTTTTACCCTCTATTATAAGCAAAAGGTCGTAACCGCCTGAGAGGAGATAACAGCTTTTTACTTCGGGAAAACTGTATATCCTTTCGGCGACTTTGTCGAATCCGGCTCCTCTTTCGGGCGAAACGCTTACTTCTATCAAAGCAAGGACTTCCGAGCTGTTTTCGTCCTTCAGAAGTTCTTTATTTACGATTGTTTTGTATTTGATAATAAGCCCTTTTTTTTCATATTCAGAAATCGCCTTTTTTACATATTGCTCGCTTTTTTTTATCATTTTGGCGATTTCTTTGGGCGTGGTTCTCGCGTCTTTTTCCAGTATTTCTAATATCTCGTCCATAAATGACCTCCGCGGAATTGAACTTATAGTGGAATAAAACAAATATATTTGTAGTATAGATACACTTATGTAAATAGTCAAAATATATTTATAATATTGACATGGTTTTTTATTGTGATAATATTATGAAGTCTTCAGGGCGGGGCGCAAATCCCCACCGGCGGTAAGCTTCGAAGAGAAGCAAGCCCGCGAGTTCGTTAAAAAGAACTGATCCGGTGTGATTCCGGGGCCGACGGTTATAGTCCGGATGAAAGAAGGCGCATTATATTATATATATGACGCTCTGAAGTCCGCTTCAGGGCGTTTTTTTATATTTAGTTGTGGTTAAGCAGTTGAATGGTCTAATATTTTTGTTTTTTACTACTAAACTACTGAACCGCTTAACTATATTATTGAACTACTAAACGGCTTAAATGTTTAATTTCAAACAGAAGGTTATATGAAATTCAACAGTGTTGAAGAGATAATTTCGGAACTTAAAACGGGCAGGATGGTTATCCTGGTTGACGATGAAAACCGTGAAAACGAAGGTGATCTGGTGATGGCCGCCGAAAAGGTCACACCCGAAAACATAAATTTTATGCTTTTTCACGGAAGAGGGCTGATCTGCGTGCCTATGACGCCCGACAAGATAGACAGGCTTAATCTGGATCCGATGGTCAGAATAAACGCGGATACTTATAAAACAGCGTTTACCGTTTCCGTGGATGCTAAGTCCGGTGTTACCACTGGCATCTCCGCTTTTGACCGCGCAAAAACCATAAAAATGCTCTCCCGCGATGACGCCGTTCCGTCCGACTTTACGGTGCCTGGACATATTTTCCCT
>JAQUNG010000136.1 GCA_028717725.1 bacterium
CGATAAAAAGGCTCGAGATTCTTATAGAAGCTTTGAAGAGCCTCAAAGAACGCGGGAAAATTAATTTCAGGTGTATTATAGCGGGGGATTGCACGTCTGAAATATATCGTGATTATTTCAAGAGTATCGGGAAAAAAATCCTGAATTATGGGCTTGCCCGCCGTGTAGAGTTTATAGGCCCTGTTCCGCATAAAAACATTGCTTCTTTCTATAAATCATCCGATATTTTTGTTAATCTCAGCGATACCGACAGTCTTGATAAGTCCGTGCTGGAATCGATGAGCTGCGGAAGTCTTGTGCTTACCAGCAATAAGGCATTTTCGAATATCCTGACGGGGGATTTGAGTTTGTTTTATCTGGAAAAAAACAACCCGGCCGGACTGGCCGAAAAAATCGAAATACTTTCATCAATGACAGCGGAAGAAAAAGAGGCTTACGGTCTGCGCCTGAGAAATATCGTCAATCAAAAGCACAGTTTAAGCGGTTGCGTGGCTGGAATCCATTCCGTTATAATGGACGTCATCGGTTAATCGTATGACAAAACATAATCTGTATTATATAGCAAGTGCCCGGTTGCCGACGGAGAAGGCTAACGGACGGCAAATAGTAAAAATGTGCGGTGCCTTTTCGGGTATATGCGGCGAAGTCCGGCTTATTATCCCTTCAAGAGTAAGCCACGGACAGACAGAAGGATTTAAGGATATTTACGGTTTTTACGGTGTAGGCCGGAATTTCAATATAAAAATAATACAAACACCCGATTTCCTGCCCCTGTTCAGAAAAATTCCTTTTCCCGCTCTGGAAAGCGTATTTTTTCTGTTGCAGGAAAATATTTTCGCCCGCAGGGCGGTTTCATGCGTAAAAGCCGAAAAAAGCGGTATCGTGTTCACAAGAAGCAGAAGGGTATTAAAAAGGTTAGTCAGCGAAAAGGCGTATCTGAGTCACAGGATTGTCTATGAGTGCCATAGATTGACGCACAGGGAAACCGCCGCCCTGCTGGATGTCCAGGACAAGACCGATATGATTGTGGCGATAACAAGCGCTCTCAGAGATGATATGACTGCATCCGGTATAAAAGCAGATAAAATCCTTGTTTGTCCCGACGGGGCAGATACGGATGAGGCGCGGAGCGCGGCAATCCGTGCCGAACATTCGGATTTCAGGAATGGACTTGAGGGAAAATTCCTCATAGGTTACGCGGGAAGCTTTTCCGACTGGAAGGGTGTCATAACCCTTATAAAAGCCGCAGAGTATCTTGCCGATGATTGCCGCGTTCTTGTTGCGGGAGGTTCACGCCGCGAATTTCTAAAAATGATTGAATCGGAGGGCATCAAAGAAGAATCCGGTAAAATAAAATATATGGGGTATCTGAAGCCGCGCGATGTATTTTCTTTTATCAAAACGTGTGATCTTATGGCGGTCCCCAACAGCGCAAAAGACACGACTTTTTCAAGACATTCTTCTCCTTTGAAATTATTCGAAGCTATGGCATGCGGCGTCCCTGTTATAGGAAGCGATTTGCCCTCTATATCCGAGATAATACGGGACGGAGAAAACGGTTTTTTATCTGAGCCGGATGATCCCCGGGCGCTCGCCGAAAAAATTATGCGCATAAAAACCGATTCCGGCAGGCTGGGTAAGGCAGCTGCCGCGGCGAAAAAGGAATCTTTTCTGTACTCGTGGCGAAAAAGGGCCGGTGCGATACTTGATTCCCTGGGAGAGGGAAAATAAATGTGCGGGATATCGGGAATAATAACATTCGATAAAAATGCTCATGCATACAAGGATGCTCTTTACGCTTCCTGCAGGGCCATGAAACACAGGGGCCCGGATGAGGAAGGATTTTATGTGGGCGATAGTATTTTAATGGGGCATGTGCGCCTGAGCATTATTGACCTTGAAACGGGCCGTCAGCCCATTTTCAACGAAGACCGGACTGTCGCGGCAGTTTTTAACGGGGAAATTTATAATTATCCGGACTTAAAAAATGAATTGAAGTCTAAAGGGCACAATTTTATAACCAAATCGGATACAGAGGTCATTGTTCATGCCTATGAGGAATATGGTTGTGAATGCTTCAAACGATTTAACGGCATGTTCGCAATCGCGATTTATGATTTCCGAGGCGGGGAGCTCATACTGGTCCGCGACAGACTTGGCATTAAGCCTCTTTATTACTATGAAGTATGCGGCGGCCGCCTCGCGTTCGCGTCGGAGATAAAGGGGCTTATGGAATATCCCTTTGTAAAGAAAGAAATAGACACAGACGCTCTTGTCCGGTATTTCACTTACCTCTATGTGCCGTCCCCTCTGACTATGATAAAAGGCTGCCGCAAGCTGGAGCCCGGGCAGATGCTGGCGTGTAAAAACGGAAAGATTAAAAAAAACTTTTTCTGGACGCTTGATTGTGGGAAAAGGGATATATCCGAAAGAGATGCCGCGGAAAAAACACTTGCCCTGCTGTCCGATTCGGTAAAGACAAGACTTATAAGCGATGTTCCTCTGGGCGCTTTCCTGAGCGGAGGTATCGATTCCACAAGTATGGTCGCGCTGATGAAACCTTACGTCAAAGAGAGGATCAATACATTTTCGATAAGTTTTGAAACAAGGGATAAAT